>JBJXHA010000418.1:0-20207 GCA_046160275.1 Bacteroidia bacterium
TTCTTGAATCAGTGAGGGCAAACCCAAAGCATGAATTTATGATGTTAATTGCAAATCCAGACGCACCAGATTGGACAACAGAAGATAACTGGCCTATTTTTAGGGAGCTTCTTCGCTTAATGACGGACCATTTAAGTCGCTAATTTTTCTTACGAATTACGAATTAAAACAGGAAATGGCTGTTTTAGTTCGTAATTCGTTATCATTATTCCATTTTTATTTGATTTATGAGCCTAACCAGCGAATTTCTTTTAACACTTGCAGGAGATCCCACAACCCAAAAAGGGGGAATTGAAATTTCTTCGGGTAAAAAATTAAGCGGATTGGGAAGCAAAGATGGCTTTCTTTGGGGAGAGTGTAGTGGTAGCGGTTCTACCCCTTATCTCATTAGTATTCAATTAGATGGTTATACAACCAAATGCGATTGCCCTGCCTATAAACGTGGAAAAATCCCTTGTAAACATGGGTTAGGAATGTTGCTTTATTATGCCAAGGACAGTTCTACTTTTCCAGAAGCTGCTGCTCCTCAATGGGCAGAAAAATGGATAAACCAAAGAATAGAAAAAACAAAGCCCAAAGCGGAAACTCCTAAAGTCGAAAAAACGGCAGAGGAGACGGAAAAACTGGTGGCAAAAAAGGAAAAGGTAGCAACTAAAAAACTAGATACTTTTCAAAAAAGCTTGGAAGATTTACAACTTTGGCTAGAGGACATAGTGCGTACAGGCTTGGCAAGCCAAGAGGAAAATACGCAAGGTTGGGGTTGGGAGCAAGCAACATGGATGAGTAATGCCAAAGCAGAAGGACTTACGGGTTTTATTAAAGAGGCAGCGCAAAGCCTAACTACCAAGAAATCAAACACTTGGACAAAAGAATTACTGTATCAGTTGGGGGAATTGTATTTTATGGTCAAAACTTTTCAGCGCATAGAAAAGATGCCTACGGCTTTTCAAGAAGAGTTGAAAACAGTCAGTTTTACCACGCCTAAAAAAGAGCAAATTTTGGCAATGAATCCCTTAACACTTCAAGATGAATGGCTTGTCATTGGGCAAACAAAGTTTGAAGCAGACGATGATTTGCCAAGTGGCTGGAATCAAAAACACCTAACTGGTAGGAAAATTTGGTTGTATGGAAAAACATCACAAAAATTTGCCTATCTTTTGGATTTTCTTTACACAGGTCCTTATGGCGGAGGAACAGGCCGCTATGACTATCATTTGCAAAATGGTACGATAGTTTCAGCAGAATTGGCTTTTTATCCTTCACTTGTACCGCTTCGCGCTTTTTTTAAGCGTCATAACATTGTAAATTCTCACTTTTTACCCAAATTTGATAGCCTCGAAAATAATTTACAATCCTACGCAGAACAACTCCTGCTCAATCCTTGGCTAAAGAATTATCCTTTTGCCATTCGAAATGTAAGCCTGATTTCTTCACAAAAAAAATGGTATATTATAGATGAAAATCGTCATCAACTTCCTTTTTTCTTGAGTAATGATAATTTATATAAGCTCATGGCAAGTACTGGAAATCAACGATTTAACCTAACTGGTGAATGGAATGGTAAGAGTTTTACGCCTTATTGTATTTGGACTGCGGAAGAGTGTATTACGATTTAATTTTTTGCCACAAATAATGCGGATTTTTCATCACAAGTTTTAAATTAGGATATGACTTTGCAATCTCTCGTGCTAAAATAGCAGAGCCAAAAGATTGAAAATCAGCACTATCATCAAGTAAGATAAAGCCTCCATCAGTTAAATATTCATACACATTCTCGAAATCTCGTTTTGCTTGCTGATAACTATGGTCACCATCAATGTAAGCAAAAGCAATACTTCCGCCCAATTTTACTTCTTTTTCAAAAAGATCGGTTATATTTGCTTGTTTTCGCCAATTTGCAAAAAATTCATCGGACGTAAACTGAAAACTATGTGGCAGGCGACTCGCACTAAAAAAACGAGTAGCTTGCAAGAAACTTGTTTTGATAAAATTTGTATATTGTTCTCTTTCAATCTCTTGCGAACCATCTATGTATTTCATGTATTGAATATCTTCCCTTTTCGTTTTATCATAAAAACCTTCGTATATCCATGGGTCGCAAGTGAAAAAGCGGTGTGGTTGTTGATATTTTTGCAAAAAATACGTAATAATATTTGCCGACATTCCCCCAAAAGAACCAATCTCCAACAAGCTCCCTTCTTTGGGCAATCGTTGAATTGCATAATCCAGCGCAAAAATATTTCCATTTGGCATCATACTCGCTCCCACAATCGAACAATGCAGGCGAGCAACAAAATCATCTCGCAAGATTTTCTCTTGAAATAATTTAAAGTAATATCTACGTAAAGTATTGAGCATGAGCAAATAACAAGTATGTAAAATTTATTTTATTTTTAAAATCATCATCCCAAGCGGCTCAATTTCTACTTCTTTTTCTAAAGAAATCGTTTGATTTGTAAGCATTTCTCGCGCTTGTGTTTGAACAATATGATGTTTTACTTCTTCCAAAGATACCTTTTTAGGCTTATCTTGCCCATTCAGAATTATCAAAAAAGCCTCGTTTTTATCCCTTTTGATATACTTATACACATCGTCTTCCCACGTCAAAGGATATTGAATGAAACGACCACTTGAAAGTGCAGGGTGTTCTTGGCGTAATTTCAACAATTTTTGCAAAGGTTCAAAGTAAGTAGCTTGCGCTGCGTTTCGTTCTTTAAAAGCACTCTGCGCATGATTTGGAAAACCACCAGGAAAATCTTGACGCAGTTCTACATGACTTTCACCTCCTACCATGCCAATTTCTGTTCCATATAAAAGTTGCGGAATCCCCCTAGTTGTCAATAACATCGTAAAACATTGCAACAATTTTTGCTGATGTTGCATAATATAAGCCCCCCTTGTAATGTCGTGATTATCAATAAAAGTAAGCACATTATTGGCATCAGCATATAAAAAATCGCTCACGAACACATTGTAAACATCGTTTAGCTTGCCTTTTCCTTGTAAATAATGTCGAAAAGCCTCCATCAAAGGGAAATCCATTACACAAGGCAAATTACTTTTTAAAGCCGTTTTTACAGGGCTATTTTTTTGAAATGCAGCCACCATAGGCGTTTGTAATTCCCAAATTTCTCCCACAATGTTCATTGCAGGATATTCATTTTGAATTGCTTCGACCCATTGATACATAAAATCTTGGTAAGGATACGGATAAGTATCTTCTCGAATCCCATCTAATCCGCTATACTCAATCCACCATAACATATTTTGAATCAAATAGTTACCTAAAAACGGATTATGTTGATTTAAATCTGGCATGGAAGGAACAAACCAAAAAGCTTGCAACAAATCGGCACTAGTCGCATCACGATGAGGGTCAATTAAGGCTGCTTTGTAGTGTTTATTAGAAAGGTGATTTTCTGCTGTTCCATTTACCCAATCCAAAGTAGGCAGATTTTTCATCCATGAATGTTCAATTCCAATGTGATTGGCAACATGGTCAAAAATCACCTTTAGTCCGCGCTTATGTGCTTCATTTACAAAGGTTTTGTAGTCTTCGTTTGTGCCAAAACGGGCATCTATTTTATATAAATCCGTGCAAGCATAGCCATGATAACTCATTTTTCCCGCATTTTCGAGCAAAGGATTTACCCAAATCGCCGTGACTCCCAAGGTTTTTAAATAATCTAATTGTTGAATCATTCCCTGCAAGTCACCGCCATGCCTTTTCTCTGCTTGCATTGGGTCAAATTCATCAAATCTATCTCCCAATTTATCATTGCTAGTATTGCCATTAGCAAAACGGTCGGGCGTAATCAAATAAACGACATCTTTATCGCTAAAGCCTTGATACTTACCCTTTTTCTCTTCTCTTTGCAAAATGGGATAAGCAATTGTTTGCTTTTCATTGCCTTGCTGCAAAACGAGGTGGTAAGTTCCTGCCTGCGTTTGGGGAGGAATATAAATATCTATAAAACAATAACTTAGATTGGTATTTTGATGCACTTTTAAAACTTTGATTCCCTTCTCTTGAAAAGAAGCTTTCAAGTTTTGCAGGTTTTTCCCATAAACCATCAACTGCACTGTGTTCCATTTCATTCCTACCCACCAATTTGCAGGCTCAACTTTTTCCATTTGAAAAGATTGGGCAAGTAAAAGAGAAATTGAAAAAAGCCAAAAGCCTAAAAATAGTTTTATAAAATATTGCATAAGTAAATTAGGATAATAATTTATTCGTGTAAACCGCGTTTTGAGAGTTCGTAACTTTTTAGAAAGTTACGAACTCTCAAAACATTAAAAATGAACTTTTTCCTTTTTTTCCCAATATGCCATTGCCAAGCGAATTTGATTGTAAGAAATTTTACCTTCTAAATAATCAAAAATAGGTTTTGAACGCACTTTTTCTTCGGTAACTTGCATAGCAGTTTGCACAAGCGCCAACTCTTCCTCGCTGATAAGTGGCTGAATATCAGTAAATACATCTCTGAAATACATAGCCGTTAGGTGCGACCAAATCGTACTTTCTGCCAAATTTCGTTCCTTCGCAATTTCGGCAATTGTTTTCCCTTGTTGATACAAATCCAAAGTTACTTGATTAGACTCTGCTTTGGGCGGAATCGGCTTTGAAGCATCAAGATGCGCTTGAATGATTTGTAGAAAAGAATTGCCATAAGCATCGGCTTTCTTTTGGCTCATTCCATTAATTTTCAACAACTTATCCATCGAATTAGGCAGGTTTTTCACCATTTCTGTCAAGGTAAAATCATTGAAAATAACATAAGGCGCAACGTTTTCAATCGCGGCAATTCTCAAGCGCAATTTACGCATACTTTCAAACAATCGCTCATCAGGCGACATGGATTTAGGTAAATTTCCTGCTTTTTCTTTTTTACTAGAAACGGTAAAGTTTCGGTGTTGCAATTCCACCAAATCTAGCGAGCGTTTCCCATACACAATCTCCTTGCCCAAGTCCGTAACTTTGAGCGTAAACCCTTCATGATAAGCAATTTCTATCACCCCAAGATGCAGCATTTGCAAAATATATTGCTTCCAATCGTTTGCGGAAATGTTGCTTCCAGTTCCATAGGTTTTTAGTTTATCGTAACCTGCCATCAAAATCTCATGTCTTTGTGAGCCGCGAAGCACATCTATTAACATTTGTGTTCCCACCTTTTCATTCATTCGTAGCAAGCCAGAAACCGCCTTTTGTATGATGGTCGTACCGTCAAAATGCTTAGGTGGATGCTCACAGACATCACAATTTCCACAATTTTCAAGACTATTTTCTCCAAAGTAATTGAGTAAAATTTTTCGGCGGCAAATGTCAGCTTCTGCAAATTGCTGGATTCGTTGCAATTTTTCTAGGTTGATTTCAGGTTGCCCACTTTCTGTTGCAAATTTATTCAAGACCTGTAAATCGCCCAAACTGTAATACAAAATGGTATCACTTGGCAAGCCATCACGCCCCGCTCGCCCAATTTCTTGGTAATAACTTTCGACACTTTTAGGCAAATTATAATGAATCACCCAACGCACATTCGACTTGTCAATGCCCATTCCGAAAGCAATAGTAGCGCAAATTACCTGCGTTTCATCTTTCATAAAAGTATCTTGCACTTTCGTTCTCGCATCTGCGCTCATACCTGCATGGTAAAACTTGCTAGGAATCCCCACTTGGTTCAAATATTCGCACACCGACTCGGTATTTTTGCGCGACATACAATAAATAATGCCCGATTCATCGCTTCGTAATTGGATAAATTGGGCGATTTCTTGTAATTTTTCCTTTTCTCGTAAAGCCGTTCTTACCGCTAAACTTAAATTAGGGCGATTAAAGGAAGAAATGAAAATTTCAGGATTAGGTAAATTTAATTGGGAAAGAATGTCATTTCTTGTGGTTTTATCGGCAGTTGCAGTAAGTGCAACAATCGGAATATGCGAAAACTGTTTTTTTATCCTTCCTAGTTGGGCATATTCAGGGCGAAAATCGTGTCCCCAAGACGAAATACAATGCGCTTCATCAATCGCAACCAATTCAATTTCAAGATTTTGAACAAAAAACTCAAAACTTGAAACTAATCTTTCTGGCGCAACATAAAGTAATTTTATGTTTCCCTCCACACATTTTTGCATAATTTCTGCCTCTTCTTGGTAATTCAAAGAGGAATTGAGAAAGGCAGCAGGAATCCCATTTGCCAGCAAAGCATCAACTTGATCTTTCATCAAAGAAATGAGGGGCGAAACAACCAAAGTCAAGCCTTTTTGCAGCATTGCAGGAATTTGATAACACAAGGATTTCCCCCCTCCCGTAGGCATCAACACGAGTACATCTTTTTTTGCTAAAATTGCCTGAATAATTTCTTCTTGTAAAGGGCGGAAGTTGTCGTATCCAAAATATTTTTTGAGAACAGAATGTGGCATTACTTTTATTTTTGTGCAAAGATAAGAAAAAAGGCGAAAATTTTGTGAAATCCGCTTACTTTTTCTCATTTTTTTAGATATAAATAGCCGCTATAAGGTTTGAAACAAAGAAGTACAATCTGATAAGGCTTCGTTTACTCTGTAACGAAAAATCCCATAATTCACAACAGATGCCAACAAAGCAAGCAAGACGATTATTCTCCCATCAATAGGAATGCTTCCCTTCCATGCCACAAAACTAAAAAGAATAGGTCCTAAAAATAAAAAAGCCAAAATGAGCTCACTGTTTCTATTGTATCCTTTAAACTCTAATTGCACGTTATTATCGTCTTTTGACATACAATTTATCCCTACGATTACATCGTGTCGCCCCCGCCCAACGCCTAAATCACGTATCAATAGTGCTTTTTGCAGGGTTTTACGTTGAATTGAAAAATCATAGGGAGGCTCAGGTTTTTTGCCTCCAAGTTTTGCCCTAGTTTTGTCTAACTTCGTAGTTAAGCTTTGCCAAAAGTCGGTATCAGATAGCGGTATATTCATTTGCCTTGTTTGGGATAATCCCACTTTTTGAAGGATAGTATCGAAAGAGAATGTATTCATAAGTGTATTGATGTATCTTGCCATAATATTTCTTCTTATTTTTCAACGCAAATATAGCTTTTTTCCTACACTTGGCAAAGCAGTTTATATTTTAAAATGCCAAATGCCCTTGTTTGTGAGGACACAAACGAGGGCATTTCCTAATACCTTTTATGAAAAATTCTACTTAATCTAAGGATAACAACATAGATTGTACTTGATTTTCGTACATCGGAAGTAAAGTTGCAGTTACCGTCAAATTATCAGTCAAAATTACGTCTCTTTTGATTGCACCATACAATTTTTTTCCATCACAACCAATCAGCACGACATCGGCATTGATTGCACAAACATGGTCTGAGAAAAAGTTATTGTTGGCAGTTAAACTGAGAGGCCAAAGGGTTTGCTTTCCTTTAAAATTAACAAAACACACACAACTATCCAAAGGAATAGGGCTATTTGGCACATTCACTGTTACTTTTGTAAAAGTGTTAATTCCCAAAGCTCCCATAAAAGCATCACAATTTCCCCAATGCAAAGAATCAGTTGTCATAATATAACTGTTAGCCAAAGGCTGAACATTTGCCGAAGTATTCGGGTTGTTTGTCCAAGTTACGGCATTTGCGTTGTCATTTTCATTTTCAATGAAGGTTTGCATCCCATTAATGGGTGTACCCACAGAAGGAAACTCTGTAGCGTACATCATTCCTGGGGCAAGTTTCACCTCCAAACCATTCACTTCAGAGAAAACCGAAACGTGAATCATTCCTCCTGAAACCAAAGGATCTACCCCTGAAACCGTTGCAATATTTGCCATTGCCATTTGGCTATTTTTGGTAACTTCTTGCAAAACAATTTTCACAAGCCCTGTTACAGGAGTATTAAATGATTTTTGAACGAATGAATTTGGCGAGAAAGTAAGTTTGATTCCTGATTTTCCTGTAATTGAGCCGCCAGCAACAGCGTCTATAAAGAAATTTTGCTTTTCAGGTTGATTTTTAGCAAAAAAATCGTGAATCCCCTTGTATTTAAGAAGGGGCGTAGTCGTGGAAGGAGGAGGCAAATCATCTGGTTTACAGCCCACAAACGCCACAACTAAAAGCAAAGAAAGCAAGCCTAATGGTAGATTTTTTTTCATATTTAACTAAATAAAAAACAATAAGATAGATGTAACATTGTATTTTAGGGTTCGGAATTTTCAAAAAGTCCCAAACCCTAAAAGTTTCAATTCGGTGTCAATATTAGCAAAAAGAATGTATGGCACAAAACATTTTTCAAAAGAAAAATTATGTTAAGGGCGCAACTCATTGAGCAATGTCAAAAACTTTTGCTCTGTTTCTACCAAAGACAACCTGCTTCTTCCGCCTGATGCGTAAAAATGTCCGCCTCCATCAAAATTAGCAGCAAAAGTATTTACGCCAAATTCGCCACGACTTCTAAAACTCAAGCGAATAATGTCTGGATTTTCCAGCATCATGGTAGCAAAATCTATTCCTTTAATGCTCAAGGCATAATTTACGATATTTTCGGCATCACCCGTTTCAATTTTAAATTGTTGGGCAACTTCTTTGCTAATGCTGATATAAGCGGCTCTTTTTTCGGGTAAAACCGTCAAGCAATTAGACAAACAATGTCCCAAAAAGCGGATACGATTTTCAGAATTGGTATCATAAATTGCCTCGTGAATTTTATGCGTTTCAATGCCTGTTTCCATCAAATCAGCGACAACACGATGCACTGCGGGAGTTGTGGCAGGAAAACGGAAAGAGCCCGTATCTGTCATAATGCCCGTATAAAGGCAAGTCGCCACTTTTTGATTTATCATAGAACGGTCGCCCAAATCACAAATAAAGCGATAAATGAGTTCACAAGTAGAGCTTGCGTGTTCGTCCCAATATTGAAAATTGGCAAAATCTTGTGGGTCAATGTGGTGGTCAATCATAATTTTGAAAGCGGGAGAGTCGCGCACGCTCTCATCAAACTCCCCTACCCTAGATAAATGGCTAAAATCTAGGCAAAAAATAATATCCGTTTGTTGAAAAAAACGTTTGGCTTTTTCTTGGTAAAATGGCCCAATCATGACAGTGCCAACACTCGGCATCCATTTTAAAAAGGCGGCAAAATCGGTGGGGGCAATAACAGTAACATTATGTCCCAACTGTGTCAAATAATGATAAAGCCCTAAAGATGAACCCATTGCATCTCCATCTGGGCGTTGGTGCGTAGTAATTACAATTTTCTTTCGGCTGCCAAGCAACTGCTTCACTTTTTGTAGCATACTTATTTTCATTGAAATAGTTAGCGTTTTGTGTCAAGATTAAAAAACAAATCAACCCCACAACAAAACGATTCAAAGTGCAAAACTACGAAAAAACTTTGTTTTTGAGCAGATTCTTTTACGCTTTTACAAAGCTAATACCCCTACTTCCATCTTCCTCTTTTAAAAAATACATTCCTTTTGGCAAATTCGAAATATCCAAAGTTTCTTTGCCTTTTACTTCCACGGTTCTCACCATTTCCCCCATTATATTCATAATAAAAAATCGCGCATCTTTACTGGTTTCTATCGTCAAGGTATTTTGCGCAGGGTTGGGATAGCATTGAAAACTAGGCTGTTGTATAACACCTATGAGACCAATAGAATTGCAAAGGTCATCTACTACAACATTCGTCATGCCATATTGTTGTGCTAAACTTTGAATATTCCCTAATTGTGCTGCATCAGCACAAATATAAGTTAAGTTAGGATTATAATTGAAATCAAGATAGGACTCAATACTTCCATTTTTTAGAATTATGTTGGAAAGTTGAGTATAATTACATTCTAGCATTAACAAGTTTGCATTATTGGAAAGGTCTAAACTCGTAAGTTGATTATTGCCACAAGTCAAAAAAGTTAAGTTTGCATTATTGGAAAGGTCTAAACTCGTAAGTTGATTATTATTGCAAAAGAACTCATATAAATTAACATTGTTTGAAACATCTATGGTGGTCAGTTGGTTATTAGAGAAAGAAAACCTACTTAAGTATTGATTGGAGGAAACATCTATATTTGTAAGTAGGTTGAAATCACACCACAAAATACCTAAATTCGTATTATTAGAAACATCTATGCTGGTAAGTTGATTGTTATTAACACCTAAGTCAGTTAATAATAGATTCGCTGAAACATCTAAACTTGTAAGTTGATTTGCCTCCAAAAACAATTGTGATAATTTTGCATTATTGGAAATATCTATACTTGTAAGTTGATTAGAATTACAATTTAAAAACGGTAAATTTACAAAAGCCTCAATCTCCGTTATATTTGAGATATTACTAGAGCTTACATCTAAATATGTAACGGCTTCCGCTTCAGTTATTTGAACTTGCCCATCTCCATTTGTATCCACGCCCAAAGCAATTAGCTTTGCCTTAAAATTCGCATCAGGAATATTCACAATTTGCGCTTTCACGCTGTTTGTCATTCCGAAAAGTAAACCCAAAAGGTAAATGTATTTTTTCATAAACATAATATCACAAAAAGAGTAAAGTAAAGAAACAGAAACGATTAGAAGGCAGCTAAGGTTGTCTGTCTTTAAATTCTATTTTAACCCTTTTCGAAAACAGTTTGAGTTTTTATCTTTGGACTTTACCTACTAAGATTCCTCTCACACTTTCAACAAAATTTCCCTATCTTTGTCCTAAATTTAGTTACCTTATTTATGGAAAAAAATATTGCTTTTAGAATCTTGTTCTTAATTTTTGGAATGAATTGCGTAAACAGTATGGCGCAAATGCTTAGTACACATCCTAGTCAAATTTTGATGGGAGATGTGTATGAAACTATGGGGGATAGTGCGTTAGTTTGGGTAAAAAATACAAGCACGAGTGCCATTTCTATCAGCGAAGTGCGCACATATCCCGACCCTTATGGAAATATCCCTTATTCAATTTCGATGGCTACTCCGTTTTCGATTCCCGCCAATGATTCTGTTTCTTTTTATGTAAAATGCAAGCCAATACATAATGTTCTGCATAATTCTGAAATTGTCTTAATTCCGTCTGCGCCAATGGGTGCAATCGCAATTGACGTGAAAATGCAAGGAAAATATAGCAATCCGTATTATAATAGTACTCAAAATTTGGTGGAACAAGCACTCAAAGATGCCCTGAACACTAAGCTAACACAAACCTTAACAGGTTTGACTTATAGTATTGCCCGCGATAAGATGTTTATGGAAATTGACAATCAAAAATTTAATGGGCAAGGTGCGACTCAAAATACCTTAGAGTGTATTTATACAGGCAGACAGGCGGTTGGCTATACGAGTAGAACAGATTGCCAAGCCAATCATTCTTTTAACACAGAACATACCTTTCCGCAGTCGCTATTTTCTTCTAATTTGCCGATGTTGGCAGATTTGCATCATATTTTCCCCACTGATGACAATGCGAACAGTGTGCGAGGTAATAATCCCTTCAACAATATTCAAGGAAGTGGTACTTGGACACAAGGCGGTTCGGTAAGCAATGGCAGCTCTTTTGAGCCAAGAGATGCGCAAAAAGGGCGTAGCGCGAGAGCTTTGATGTATTTTTCGTTGAAATATCAAGATTATAGTTGTTTTGTGCAGGGGCAAGAATCTATTTTGCGTCAATGGCATATAGCTTTTCCACCTGATAACATTGAAAAATTAAGAAATAGTGCAATTGCAACCGCGCAAGGAAATCGTAATCCTTTCATAGATTATCCACAATTTATTCAACGCATTAACAAAATCACCTCTTGCAATGGCAATTCTATGGGAGCTCCTTCTGTGTATTTTGATTATCCCAAAGATTCTATCAATTATGGAGATGTGCCCATTAGCACTTTGCAACAGCATAGATTTGCCCTTCTAAACCTGGGTGAAGATACCATTCACGTTTCTAATTTGTCGGTGGGTGCAGCTGAAATTGAGTTTAATAATCCTACTTTATCTATCATATCATTAATCCCAGGTGAGGTTTATTATTTGGTAGTGGATTTAACGCTTCAAAGTTTGGGAGCTTTTCAATCCTATATTCGCATTTCTCCTGATGTGATGGGCGCGCCTTATCTTGAAATTCCTGTTACTGCAAATGGAATAAATAATACAAGCAATGACTTGAATAATAACTACTTAGTTTGGGGAATGTATCCAAATCCTAGCACTTCAAAACTCACCATTACCAGTTTGGCGGGCGGAGAAATCGAAGTATTAGACCTTCAAGGCAAAACCTTAGCCCATTATAGCCTTTCTGAGGGAAAGGAAACACTTGATTTATCGCAACTTAGCGAAGGTTTATACATGATAAAAGCAAGCTTAGACGGCAAATCTAGTGTGAAAAAATGGTGGAAAAATTAGGTAATTCTTGACTAGTTTGTTATTTTTGTATGATAGAGTTCGGAGCTTTTTAGAAAAGTCTGAACTCTATCAAGATAATATATTTCCTGTTTTTGTTAAAATAAACCCATAAACATCAATGGATACAATACTACAGCCATTATTAGATTCGCCTCAACTGCCCCAATATTTAGCAGAAATTCAAGCAATTTTAGCGAATGAGGCGCAAAAAAGAGAGAATTTTTATAATGTTATCAACGAAAACGACAAAGCAGAATTTATTCATGGTCAAATTATCATGCATTCCCCAGTAAAAAGAATTCATAATGTGGTGTCGTCTTTATTGCATCAACTTCTGAATATTTATGTTATAAAGCATCAATTAGGAGAAATGGGCTTCGATAAAATGATGGTGCATTTGAGCCGAAATAGTTATGAACCAGATGTTTGCTTTTGGTTACATGAAAAATCTCATACTTTTACCGAAAATCAGATGCTTTTCCCTGCCCCCGATTTTATCGTTGAAGTATTGTCTAAATCGACAGAAAAAATAGACAGGGGTATAAAAATGATAGATTACGCAGCACATGGCGTTTCGGAATATTGGTTGATTCACCCCCAAAAAAGGTTTATTGAAAAATATCTCTTAGATGGTAAAAAATATTGGAAAGAAAAAACCTATAGCATTGAAGATGAGATACAAAGCACTGCTATTCAAGGTTTTATTGTACCAGTTATCGCCATTTTCGATGCAGGCGAGAATTTGAAGCAAATGCAAAGAATATTACATAATTCGGAAGAATAGTAGATAAAAAATGTGGGGTTGTCTAAAAAGTTCGCAACTCGTCGAAGAGTTGCGAACTTTTTATGTATTTATCCTTAACCAAACATCATCCAAGCCTGATAAGATTGTGTTAAGAAGGTAGGAATCAAATGTCTGTAAGTTTGCAAAATGCTATCCGCGTCTTCTTCGTGTAATTGGTCGAGGATATTTTCGTATTTTGATTCACCATGCGCTTTTACTACATCTTCCCTTTTCTTTGGATTGCGAAAATACTCGCGCATACCAATTGGGTCGGCTTCGGGGTGAAATTGTGTACCAATAAATTCAGGTGAGATACGCATTGCCATAATTGCCCTGTCTAAAGCAATACTAGGGCGAACTTTCTCTAATGACAAAATCGTACCGCCTAAAGCGGCAATATTTTTATCGTTTGGATGCGTAACTTGATAAGAACGAAAATCTGCCGCATAAAAAGGGTCTGCCAAACCTTGAAATAAGGTATCTTTTTCACCCTCTTGCGTTTTGTGAATTGGAAACACTCCAAATGACATAGATTTACGTTTACACACATCGCCAATTTCAAACAAACGCACCATCATTTGAAAAGAATGGCAAATGAAAAACACATATTTTTTGCGCTCATGCGTTTGGTTATGATTCCAAATTTTATCGATTAACCGAAAATAATTTGCTTCCCAATGCTCTCTTTCCCCGTCAAAAGGACTTCCTGGACCTCCTGTCGAAATGTAAATGTCATAGGAACTGTTGGGAACCTCATTTTTCCCTCTTACATCCCACACACGATAAGGAAAATCGTGATAAGCCAAAATACTTTGAATGTTAGCCATTCCCATGTTTTCAATACCACGATACATATCTAATATTGCCACGGTTGGTTTGGTCATTGATTTTGCTGTTGGATTTGTTTCTGGTCGAGCAATTGTCATATTTGAATAATTCGTTGATTTATAAGATGATAATGAGAGGGTAATTGATAGTACAAAACAAAGACAAGAAATGAAGTGCAAAATTACACCTATTTTTTGGAAATGGACAAAGTTATTCTTCGGAATTTTCTAGGTATAAGCTACGAAATAAATCGAAATGTTTTTTATTTCCCAATAAAAACAGGCGGTCTCCCGTTACAATCATCATACTAGGGTCAGGGTTCAAGTCGGTGTTTTCTTCTTGATGTTTGCAACCAATGACAAGCAAGCCCGTTTTTGCGCGAATGTCAAGCTCAGCCAACGATTTGTTTAATAAAAAGGGATAATCTGAGCAAAAACAAGTTTCAATATGTACGTCTGTTTCAGTTTCACCCGAAATTAATTCGATAAACTCAATCAAGCCTGGGCGAGTGATGAGGTTTACCATTCTTCGCCCCCCAATTTGATTCGGCAAAATTACATGGTCAGCTCCAGCCCTTTTTAATTTTGAAATATTATAGTCATGTTCTGCTCGCCCCACCAATTCCAACTTCGGATTTAAACTTCTGGCAGTCAAGGTAATAAATACATTTTCTGCGTCATTAGGCAGAGCAGAAATTAAGCCTTTTGCCGTATGAATATTTGCCTTAATGAGTGTTTCCTCAATCGTTGCATCACCCAAAATATTCAACGAATTGTGATGACTTCCGAACTCGTGTAGCACCTCCTCGTTCTGCTCAATCACAATAAAATTAGCTCCCTGCCGCAGCAATTCTGCGGCACATTCCCTCCCTGTGCGCCCTAATCCGCAAATAATTACATGGTCTTTTAGCTTTGAAATCATACGCTGAAACCTCCACCGATTAACAATTGTTCTCAATTCACCCTCTACCACAAAAGAAGTGATGGTAGTAACGGCAAAAACAAAAGTTCCTGCATTAATAATAAGTAAAAAAATAATAAAAACCTTTCCATTTGCCGAAAAATCGCTACGCTCTGCAATGCCGTATCCCACTGTACTCATCGAAATCACCGTCATATAGACGGCATTTAGCAAAGAATAGCCCTCTATTTTGATAAATCCAAGCACCCCTATCAGCAAATTTAATAGCAAAAAAACAACCGCCAAGTAAATTTTCCGTAAGGGGTTTTTATGTTTTCTCCGATTAATTTTGTTTTTGTCCACTGCGTTGTTCCTCTGCGTATTGATTCATCCATTGTGTTAGGGAATGAACATTATCTAACACAATAGCATAAGGTATAATTTTGTCTTTTTGATATAAAATTTGCGCTCCTGACAGTAAAATTTTACAAGTGGGGAAAGACTGCACCAAGTTTGCGGCATATTCCACCGTTTTTTCTGCTGCGGGAAAGGTCGTAATGCTACTTACTAATACATGAGGTACAAATAGACGCACTGTATTTTTCAAATCTTCCATCGGAAGCGACTGCCCAAGATACAACACACGAAATCCTCTTTTTTTGAACATATAATAGGCAAAAAGTAGCCCAATTTCGTGCCATTCGCCTTCAGGTAAAAACAAAATAATTTTTGCAATCGCTTGATGCGTTTTTAAGGGAAGTAAATCAATGGCGGCTAACAATTTTTGGCGAATTAAGCCCGAAATAAAATGCTCTTGCGCAGGGTTGATATCGCCTGTTTGCCAAAGAATCCCAACACGCTCCAAAAAAGGAAAAATAATGTTAATCGATGCCGATTCAAAACCTTTTTCTAAAATGTGTGTGCCTAAAATTTGGTTAAAACGGAGTTCATCTAAATTCACCATTGCAAGTATCATAGAACCAATTTGGGTATCAAACTCGCTACTATTGATAGAGATTTTATCTACAAGTTCTACAATTTCCTGATAAGATAATTTTGAAATTTTAGATATTTTATGCCCGTGTCGATTTAAAAAACTAACATTCAATAATTTACGCAGGTCAGCGTCATCATAGTTTCGAATATTTGTACTTGTTCTTTTGGGTGTTATGATGTTATATCTTTGTTCCCATATACGGATAGTATGTGCTTTTACGCCAGATAAATACTCTAAATCTTTAATCGCATAAGTTCCCATATTCACTTCAAAATGATAAGCTAACTTCTAATTTCAGTACGAAGGTACTAAGGAAAATGCGAATTGCCAATTTTTTTTTGTAAAAAAAAACGCTGACCAACTTCACAGCGTCAGCGTCTTTTATTTTGAGGCATCAACAAAAACTTAGGTTGATTTTAGGGAAATATAAATGAGTACTGTAATACTTCATTTTTATTTTTAAGACTTATGAGTGTACGTCAGAAAATTGAATTTCGGCAACTTGAGCAAGGGATAGGTGTTGAACGTGCGATTTTTCACCGCAAAGCTGATAGGTAACATTTGTGGTTTCAACCTTGATTATTTTTGCTTCGATATTTTGCCCATCTTTCAGAACAATCACATCGCAACTAGACAAGGCAACCAAATTTCCCATACTTTGCGCAAGAAAAAATACGAACAAAACCATACAGATATAGATAAATTGCATATTTGTTTTGATTTGTTATCTACAAAATAAGTGCATACTTTTGATATGCACTCATTGATTTTCCCTGTACTTTTCAAAGAAAATCCCATTATTACAACGTTGAATATTCCCAAAAATAAACTATTAATTTTACAATTTAATAAATTTGGGTCTATCCAAAGTGAACATATTATCGGTGTCTTCTTTTTTGGCAATGTTAATTTCCGAGAGTTGAATAATTCCCGCCTGCGCTGCACGCACCACAATTTTCATTTTATCATTATCAACGCCTAATTCACGTGCAATGCTTTTTTGTTTCTCTTCCACTTTTTTGGCATCATCAGGTTTAAATTTTTGGAAATGTTACCGAATTTGCTATGTAAGGCTTGAATATTGGCAACAGTATAACCTGCGGCAAACAACTGAATTAAGGTAATGTCATCACTTTCAAGATGATACTCGCTTTTCAACCCTAACGAAGATTTTGCAGGAATTAGCTGATAATTTTCGACAAAAGCATTGATAATCGGAGAGTTGAGGGTGTTTTTACCCGAAAGCGCATCTTCAATCGCCCTTTTTAAGTCACTCGCCAAGCCATCTTCCACTGAATTATCTACATAACCTTTCACTTTTCCATATTTAAAGGCATCAACGATGATGTCAATGTCTTTCATTTGCGAGCAAATAATAATTTCAATTTTGGGGTATTTTTGTTTAATTTGCTGTGCAATTTCAATTCCCCCCCTTGAATTTCCAGAAAACTGCATATCCAATAAAACCACATCGGGAATGAGTTTATCTTGGTCTAAAGCCTGAAAAAGCAAGGCTTCACTCTTTACAGCAGCTAACAATTCTACAGGTAGCTCTGTATTTTGCAATGCACCCATCATCCCATAGCGGGCGTTATCTCGGTCATCTACAATGATTACTTTAATCTTTGCCATATCAAAAAAAAGCGGTTGACAATTGACACCCTACAGTTGACAATTGATAATTTTGTAATAAGTGAAAAAGGTAACATTTAGAAAATACGCCGAAAAAATTCATACTTTCCAAAACATTTGCAAAGTAAACAAAAATATGAGAAAAATAGTTAATATTTTTGAGAAATGATAAAAACGCCATCACTTTGTCGCAAAGTGATGGCGAACGGTTATTTGTGATCAGCTAAAATAACCCAAACAAGAATCATAGCACAGGTTAAAATAAAAATAAGTCTCAAGTTAGAAAAAAACCTCGGCGGTTTAGGTGGGGGTGGCGTTCCAATAACTTCAGGGGGAAGTGGAGGAATTACCCCTCCATGCGAATAGGGAAAAGGTATGATATTTTGGGGGACATCTTGCGAATAGATGAACTCAGCCCACCACTCTTCAGAAAACCATGATTGGTGAGCTTCAACAGAGATATATGCACCTTCACGCAACAGAATCGGCGCGTTTTGAATTAATCTTCGATGCAATTCAAAACCATTCAAATCAAAAAGCAAGTGGTCATCGTAAAACCTTAAATTACGGATATAACCCGACAAAGAAATGGTACGCATAAGCAAGTGGTTTTTATGTGTGATTTTAGCTAGGAAAAATAGAGCAAGAGATTGTTATATTCGGTAACCTTTTTATGAAATGTGATTATTATAAGTGAAAATGAAATTAGGAATTTTAAAATGATTTTTTGTGAGATTTCCGTTTTAATGTTATTTTTGTTTTGTTTATCTTGCTAAGAATAAATCCAAGTATAAAACTCAACATATTTTTTCGATTTATTAATCATGACAAAAATACTGTGCCATTTTAATTTTACCAAATTATCCTACATTATTTTAAATTATTTTATCATTATTTTAATAATGTAATAAAACCAGATTACTTTAAGGCATTATACGTAATTTTCAAGTATTTTTTAAGCATTTTTTGATGAAAATTGAATAAAAAATTCAATAAAAATTTAAATCACTTAAAATACACTACATTATTTCCATATATTTGCATTATTATTTTAAATTCATTATATAAATGAAAAAACTAGTAGTAACAAATAGAGATGTCATTAAGATTGCAGCTCTTATAAAGCAAGTAGAGTTGCAAGAAATATCTTATGAAGTACAAAACATTAAAAGTTTTATTGCTGCCCTTAAGTCGGAAACAAAGGATAATTGCTTCAATGCGAATTTCCAAAGTTACCTTAGAAGTGAACTAAATGACTACGCATTAGAATGGCTAGAAAAGCTTTTTTTGACAGAGAATCGCTATCATCTTGCCTTACAGGAATATTTTTTTAATGCTATAGGCGAAAGCTCCCCTTTTTACGAAGCCATTCATACCAAAAAAAAGGTAGAAATGGATTGGAAGAACCTAGAAGAATTACTGCTGAAACTCTATAAGAAAATAGACATTGATAAAGTTTGTGAAGAAAGAGATATTTCTTCTAGCAATACTCCATTGTCAGGTATTTGGTTAGGTTTCAGCAGTTTAAGTTATTTAGAGGAAAAAGGGAAAGAAGAAGTGGCAGGGAAAAAGCAGAGCCCATCAGATGTAATTTTGCAATCGCTTTGGTTATTTGAGGAAAAAGGAGAAAATCCTCACGAATACAAGGTGATAAGGTATAGTAACAAGCAACGGCACTCAGCCAATGAGATTGAAGTATTTGAAGATGGGACGCATTTACTTAAGCTCAAAAGAAAAGATAAAAAAGCTACCATTTTTTTTGGAGAGTTTGTCAACAAGGCAGGCTATTGCCTTATGAAGCTTTCTCGCATACGAGAACACCGTAGAAAATCGGTTTTAATTCGAGAAATTCTTATCAAAATAGAAGACTCCGTACTTCAAGAACAGGTGAAAAAACTAGGAGAGGAGGAAGATATAAGCAAACTTTCTAGTTTGGGAATTTACCAACCCAAAATAGTTTCTTTGTATCAAAATTTCTTAAAAGAATTTGGGGATAAAATTAGTGAATATATTAAAATAGAAGGGATTAGAAAATTCATTTCTCGCCCCTTTTATTTATTAAATGATATAAAGTATGAAGAAAAATACGAAGGGTTACGGGGAGTATGGAAAGTTTATACTTGGTTAGATGAAAACACGCTGAGCGAATGTCCTATGTTTATTTATAGTTCTCATTGTGTTAAGTACAAAGTGAAGGATTTGCAGTATGCAAATGGTGTGATTCGTAAAGTTGCTGACAATAAATTATGGATATCATTTACCACCAGTACTCGCTGCTCTTTTTATATCCTAGACCATAAACTGATTGGGGATAATAGTTTTGCAGATATTGAAATGATAAAAGGGTCGTTTCTTTTGTCTGGAGCCAATAATTCCATGACAGGTGGCTGCTTATTTATAAAGGAAGACACAAATGGAGAAGATATAGAGAAGCAATTTCAGGATTTTCAGGGCAAATACGCTTACGAACAGTATCATTGCAAAAAAGACATACTAGAGGAATATGGTGAAGGATTAGGTGCTACGGAATTGGAAATAAATCAAAGAAAAGAGAAAGCAAAATTATTGCGTAAAGTATTGGCTCTCTTACCTCGACCCGCCTTAAAATTAGAACAGTTGCCACATAATGCTAAAAAGGAAATATGGGAAATATTAGGCGAAAAATACCAAGATGAAAAGAAGGAAGGTGCTTGGTTTGAGG
>JBJXHA010000419.1:0-3061 GCA_046160275.1 Bacteroidia bacterium
TCAACGATCCAGTCGAAATCGGGAAAAGGCTGCCAAGCAGTACCGTCCCACACAAAAAAGCGGTGGTCATTGCTATCATAAATCAAAATGCCTTCATCTGCTGCGGTCATTACGCCCATATTTGCACGCGGCATTTTAGGAATCAAAACGCCTTGATCGGTCGAAAAAACCTCCAATTTTGCTTTTGGGTGCGGCAAGGTCGTCCCAATTCCCACATTTCCATTTTGCGCCCATAGCCCCTGTAAACAGAAAAAAACAAAGGAAAAAAGGATATTTTTTTTCATTGTATTAATAGTTGATATTGTCTTAATTAATAATGTTTACCCGTTTTGGTAGGATCTTTTAAATCTATCCAAAAAATATGAATTGGCTCAAGTTCCTCGATTTTCCCATTCTCATTGCTATCTAAATGCGCAAAAACAAACATAAAATCATTATCCGAATCATATTCTGACTTGAATATCGAGTAATTTTCGGGAATAGGCGACTTTTGTTTTTCTCCATTTTGGTCAAATAAAAGAAAACGCCTTAAATCTTTCAAATTGATAAAACCGTCTTTGTTTGTATCCTCGTTATAAACTGAAACTAAAAAATAATTCCGCTTCACAATTTTATCGTTCAATGTATCTTTTGTGAAAGCAGGATAATACAACGTTTTTATCAATACAGGTTTGTCAAAAAATTCCTTTTTCTGTTGAGTTGTTATATCATAATGTGAAATATTCACCAAATTGTAACCCGAAATTCCTTCTAGCCCTGGCATAATATTGTTATTCCAATTATTTCCTTTGCTTAGTTCTGAATTACTTTGCAAGAAATTATTTGAACCAATAAAAGTAGTCCCTTTCTTTTTATTCACATTTACCTTGTAAACCGTTGTCAGCCTAACCTTTGAAAGTCCTGTCATCAAAACATTGCTAGGGCGCGTTTCAAATTTTATAGAATCTCTGTTTAATCCCTCCTCTTTTTCGCTTGCCTCTTCCGTTTGTGGGGCATTTTCTACGGGAAAACCTTTTTCCTCTAATTTATTGTTTGAACAACCCAGCCAAATACTAACGAATAGCATAATGGCTATTTTATTTATCTCTCTCATGTTATTATTTTTGAAGCTAAGAACCTTATTATTATCCTTTTTCAAATGCGAAAAGTTTCCAACAAAAAACAAGGTTTACTGCCACAATATTAAAAATAGTTTTGAGGCTTTACAAATTTTTTACAGACAGTCCTAGAAAAAGAAGGGCTTTTTGATAAAATTAAGCTAGAAAAAAAACAAATTCCCATGATAAGAGTTTCGTTGATAGTTTTTAGCTTTCATTTTTAACTTTTCCCTTTTCACTTAAATATATGTACGCATCTCTCAAAGAATGTATTTTAGATTTAGAAAAGCATGGGCAATTGGTGCGCGTAAAGCAAGAAATTGATCCCCATTTAGAAATGGCTGAAATTCAACGGCGTGCGTATCAAAAGCAGGCTCCTGCCCTCTTTTTTGAAAATGTAAAGGGCAGCCCATTCCCTGCGGTTTGTAATTTATATGGTACAATTGAGCGTTGTGAGTTTATTTTTCGCAAATCACTCAAAGGCATTAAGCAGGTAGTAGCCTTAAAAGCAGATCCCAGCAATTTTCTAAAAAATCCACTCGGTTATACGGCTGCCCCTTTTACGGCAATCAAAGCCTTACCGCTTAAATGGTTTCGGCATCCTGTTTTGCATGGGCAAACAACTTTAAGCCAATTACCACAGCTCAAATCTTGGCAAATGGACGGTGGCGCATATATTACTTTGCCGCAAGTTTATACTGAAGATTTGGACAGTCCTGGAGTAATGAAATCAAATTTGGGCATGTATCGGATTCAAATTTCGGGCAATGAATTTATTCCTGACAAAGAATTGGGCTTACATTATCAAATTCACCGCGGAATTGGGGTACATCATAGCAAGGCAGCCGCAAAAAATCAAAAATTAAAGGTGAGTATTTTTGTGGGAGGACCGCCTGCCCATACTTTTGCTGCGGTGATGCCACTTCCAGAAGGGCTTTCTGAATTGATGTTTGCGGGAATGTTTGCAAATCGTAATTTTCGATATACTTATCATAACGGGCATTTGATTTCCTCTGATGCAGATTTTTGCATTGTAGGAACGATTGACCCCACAAAAACCAAACCCGAGGGTCCTTTTGGCGACCATTTGGGCTATTATTCTCTAGCACATGAGTTTCCTGTGATGGAAGTGGAGGCGGTTTACCATCGAAAAGATGCGATTTTTCCCTTTACCGTAGTAGGCAGACCGCCGCAAGAGGACACAAGTTTTGGGCATTTAATTCATGAAGTTACCGCTTCTATGGTGCCTGTTTCGATTGCAGGTTTACAGGCAATGCACGCGGTTGATGCGGCAGGGGTTCATCCTTTGTTATTGGCGATTGGTAGCGAGCGATATGTACCTTATGCGATAAAACGCCAGCCTCAAGAAATTTTGACGATTGCAAATGCGATTTTGGGTTTTAATCAGGCTTCTTTGGCAAAATATTTAATGATTATTGCCAAAGAGGATAAACCTACGCCAGAAATTCATGATTTACCTGCTTTTTTTAGGCATCTTTGGGAGAGAATTGATTTGACGCGTGACCTGCATTTTCAGACGAAAACGACCATGGACACGCTAGATTATTCGGGAACAGGCTTAAATTCGGGTTCAAAATTGGTGTTGGCGGCAGCAGGCGAAAAAATAAGAACTTTAACTAGCACTTTGCCCGATAATTTCCGCTTGCCCGAAGGTTTTACCAAGCCTAAGTTTTGTATGGAAGGGATTCTTGCCGTTCAAGCTCCCGCTTTCAAAAATGCACAAGAAGGGGGAATTTCAGCCCAACAATTTGCTGATTTTATGGGGAATGTTCCGAACATGGAAAATATTCCACTTATTGTATTAGTTGATGATAGCGAATTTACGGCGGCTAAATTAAACAATTTCCTTTGGGTTACATACACTCGTTCTAACCCTTCGCATGATGTTTATGGCGTAAATAGCTTTATTGAATACAAACATTGGGGTTGCAAAGGTTCACTTA
>JBJXHA010000420.1:0-7787 GCA_046160275.1 Bacteroidia bacterium
GGTAAATTTTCTTATTTTTTAGCGAGGGCCGTAAGTCCCTCGCTAAAAAATAAGAAAATTTACGAAAGGATTACGAATAGTTACCCCATTTACAGTATAACTAGTTACAAGGCGTTTTTATCGTACCTAGATTTTTTCCAAAAAAATCCCCTACAATTCAGATAAAAAGTGTAACTTTGCTTGTTTAAATGGCGTTCCATCTCAAACCTTGGATACTATCCCGTCATTTTGCTTTCCAAATTGTTCATTCTTAATTGATTATGTACCCAAACAGTCCATACAATTCAGGCAATACTGAGCCGCAAACTGTGGCATATTCTCCTACAAATAACGAAGTATCTCCGCCCCCAAAAGGCGAGAAACCGCAGTCCTATTACACAGGGCGTAAATATTTCTTCCTAAGCGTTGGGCTTTTCTTTGCCGCAATCTTGGGTTTTTGTATTTATGCAATTATGGATATTCCTCCTTTGACCGAAATCGAAAATCCCAAATCTGACCTTTCTACCCAAATTTTCTCTTCTGACGGTGTGCAGTTAGGTACTTTGTATTCAGATGAAAATCGGATTGGGGTAAAATTGAATGAAATTTCGGATTATGCGATTAAAGCTTTGGTTGCCACAGAAGATCATCGTTTCAAAGAACATTCAGGCGTTGACCCTGAGTCTTTCCCTGCTTTAATTGCGAGTGCTTTGGAAGGTAATCCACGTGGAGGTAGTACGATTACGATGCAGTTGGCGCGTAATCTTTACGATAAAGTTGGGCGCAAACGTAATGCGATTCGTAAATTGAAAGAATACATCGTATCTGCTTATTTGGAAAGGGCTTTTACAAAAGATGAAATTACCGCAGCTTATTTTAATACCGTTAACATTTATGGTAATGATTATGGTATTGAAACGGCTTCTTTGCGTTTGTTTGGCAAAACGGCTAAACAGTTGAACTTAAATGAAGCCGCTTTATTAGTCGGAATGTTGAAAGGTCCTGGTTATTATAGCCCAATCAAATATCCTGCACGCGCACTTGCCCGTAGAAATACAGTCCTTGACCAAATGGTAAAAAGAGGGGTGGTAAAACAACGCGTAGCAGATAGCGCAAGAAAACACCCGATTGTCTTAAATAAAGGAAAAGATTTTGACCATAATGTAGGGGCGGCTCCTTATTTCCGTGAATACATTCGCCAATATTTAAAAGATTGGTGTAAAACCAAAGGACTTGACCCTTATGCCGATGGCTTAAAAGTTTATACTACTTTGGATTCTCGTATGCAAAAATACGGAGAGGAAGCTGTTCGTGACCATATTTCTAGTTTGCAAGTGCAATTTACGAGAGAAATGACGGGACGCGAGCCTTATCTGAAAGACCCAAATATGTTAAAGCGTTTGATGGAGCAATCAGATCGCTATGTTTCAGCAAAAAAGGCAAAAAGATCTGATGCCGAAATCAAAAAAGAGTTTAATACACCTACGCGCATGAACCTATTTACTTGGAAAAGAGGAGAGGTGAAAGATACTTTGCTTACTCCGATGGATTCCATGAAATATTATGCCAAAATGCTTTCTACGGGTTTTGTGGCGGTAGAACCGAACACTGGACACATTAAGGCTTGGGTGGGTGGCATTAGCTATAAACATTTGAAATTTGATCACGTAGGCTTGGCAAAACGTCAAGTAGGTTCAACTTTTAAACCTTTTGTGTATGCTGCGGCAATTGATAATGGCAAACGCCCTTGTGATGTAGAATTAAATCAGCCGGTTGTATTTGAATCTGGCGGAAAGAGGTGGTCTCCTAAAAACTCTGACGGTTCCGTAGGTGGATATGTTACCTTAAAAATGGGTTTAGCTAAATCGCTTAATCTTATCACTGCCCGTTTAATGAAAGAGTTTGGCCCCAAAGTGATTGCGCAATATGCTTATAATATGGGGGTTGAGTCAAAATTAGCGGAGGTTCCTGCGCTATGCTTGGGGGTAAGTGATGTGAGTTTATTAGAGATGGTGGGTGCGTATGGAACTTTTGCAAACAAGGGAATATATGTCAAGCCTTTGTGTATAGCACGCATTGAAGATAGAAATGGAAATGTGATTGAGGATTTTATTCCTGTGTCAAGAAAAGCGTTAAGCGAAGAAAAAGCTTATACAATGATTGACATGATGAAAGACGTAGTTGACCAACAATATGGTACAGCAAACCGTTTGCGCCATAGATATGGTTTCAAAAGCGAGATTGCAGGAAAAACAGGAACTACTCAAGAAAATGCCGATGGTTGGTTTATCGGGATTACACCTACTTTAGTGGCAGGAGCTTGGACTGGTTGCGATGAGCGAAAAATGCACTCTCGTTCTACGGCTTTTGGTCAAGGGGCAAATGTAGCCTTGCCGATTTGGGCATTGTTCTTTAAAAAAGTGTATGCTGATAAAAGCATTGGTATGCCACAAGAGCCTTTTGAAAAACCCGAAGGTTGGACAAATGACTGCAATCAGTTTCAATCAACGACTGCACCTACAAAATACGTGAATTTTCATCATACCCAAAGCGTTGATGACGAAAATCCTCCAAGTGTAACACCAAGCCCATCGCCAAGTAACAATGGAGGAACGACTCCTACGCCCGCACCAGTAACTCCAGAAAGACCTGCTCCTAAGCCTGTGATGCCGCAAAAACCTGTGGCTCCACCCAAAAAAGGAGGCGAGTTTGATAACCTTAACGATTAGTTTTTGATTGTAAATATGCTGCATTGTTTGGTCATTGAGCGATAGCCCAAATGACCAAACAATGCAGATTTGTAAAAATAGGGGGATTTGTTTGTTACATAATTCCTTCACTAAATACAAAATGGAAGATAAAGAACATCTTAGAAAGAAGCAATTTAATAAAATATCGGAACGGCTGCGGAATGTAGCGGTAGAAGTAGATGCCCTAAGAGGAGGTAATACTAAAAAATTAGGCATTGCACCTTTGCCTGTAGTAGAAGAAAAAGTGGGTTGGAATACAGAAGATGTTGCGCGTAAGTTAGACGTTTCTGCTTCCCAAGTTCTTTTTTGGATAAGTGAATTTGAGGAATTAAAACCGAAAAAGAAGCAAAAAGGGGAGCGACTATTCACGGAAAAAGAAATAGAAGCATTGGGATTGATTGATTTTTGCCTAAAAATTAAAAAATATACCCTTACTCAAACGCAAAATCTCTTTAAAACGAAGGCTGACCGCTTAAATCTGGAAAAAGAGAAAAAATTATTCGATTCTTTGATAAATTTGAAAGATTTTTTGGTAGGATTAAAAAAGATTTTGTAATTTTGCACCGCAATTGAGGAGGAGGCAATGAAATTGCTGACTCATTAGTTGTAAATTCCCCACGAATTAGGGATGTAGCGCAGCCTGGTAGCGTACTTGTATGGGGTACAAGGGGTCGTGGGTTCAAATCCCGCCATCCCTACTAATTCAGAATCGTAATTGTTTGAATCCCAAGCAATTACGATTTTTTTTTAAACCATCATAAACGTTAATTTCTGCTAACTGTTTATTGATTACTGTTTACTGAAAGTTATGTTGTTAGAAATTTTTAAATCTAAAATTCATCGCGTAAAAGTTACTCAAGCCGAATTACATTATGTTGGCAGTATTACGATAGATGAAGTCTTGATGGAAGCTGCTAACTTACTAGAAGGAGAAAAAGTGCAAGTGGTGAACGTCAACAATGGAGAACGCCTAGAAACCTACGTCATTAAAGGTGAGCGAAATTCGGGGGTAATTTGTTTAAATGGACCCGCAGCTCGCAAAGTACACGTAGGCGATATTGTCATTGTGATTAGTTATGCTTATATGACTCCTGAAGAGGCGAAAACTTTCGCACCTGCTTTGGTTTTCCCTGACGAACATAACCGCCTGCCGATTTCCTAACTCTCTCATTTTCTTTGCCAAATATGAAGAAAGAAACCTTGTTTTCTATTCTAAAATACCTCATTAGCTTGGCTTTAGGGGTTGGTATTCTTACCTTTATTTTTCAAAATACTTCGATTGATGTGCTGAAACAACAACTTGCACAAGTACAAGTGCCTTGGCTCTTTGCGTCTGCGGGTTTATGGTTAGTGAGCCATTATTTGCGCGCAATTCGTTGGCAAATGCAATTAAAAGCCGCAAACTATCATGTTCCGAAAGATAATGCCTACGCTGCGGTTTTGATTAATTATTTGATGAACTTACTCATTCCAAGGGCAGGAGAATTGGCGCGTTGTAGTGTAATTTTGCGCACAGATAAAGTTCCGCTTACGAGTGTTGGGACGGTTGTTACCGAGCGTGTGCTTGATGTGGTGCTTTTACTCATTTTTGTTCTCATTGGCTTTTTTCTTTCTGCTGAGCATATTTCCGCATTGGTAACACAATTAATGGAAAAAGGGAGTGGGAAATTGTGGATGTTGGCACTGTTAGTGGTTTTTGGTTTGATTGGCATTGTGTTCTATTGGAAGTTCCAAGAAAAACTCCGCCAATTTGCCTGGATTCAAAAAATAGAAAAGATTATCACCGATTTTTTGCGAGCAGCAATTAGCATCAAGGAGGTAGAAAATCCGATATTATATGTAGTATATAGTTTTAGCATTTGGATATGTTACTGGTTGGCAACTTATACTTTATTAAAAAGTGCCGCAATTGCCGATGATTTTATTCCTCAAACCAGCTTACTCCTTTTTGCCTATATTACCAATTTAATCGGTGCTTTAGGTGTAGCAGCCCCTAGCCCAGGCGGAACGGGAACCTATCATCTTGCCGTTATCTCTTCTTTTGTTTTATTTCATGCCTGCCCCGAAGTGCGAAATTGTGATGTTGGCGTTTCTGCTGCTTTTGTACTCCACACTTTCCAAATGATATTTATGCCGATTTTAGCGGGAAGTTTGGCATATTTGTATTTATTTTTGAAAGATAGATAATCAGTGAACAACTAACAGTAAGCAGTTGTCAGAATTAAAACTTTGATTATCAAGTAAATATACTTTTTTTGATTAGTAACTTATTTTACTTGCATTACTTATTGAGGCTTTGCGCCTAGTGCAATGTCAATTTGATTACTAAGTTCAATCATGCCGGGGGTAAGCATTTGCTCACCCGAAAAATACCCGTTTTTATCAATCACAAAAAAGGCTGCACAATCTTTAATGTTATAATTTTGGGCAGCATCGCTATATTCTCCTCCATTTTGGTAAAGATGTATGCCCGAATTTTCCTCCAAACTACTCAAACTCTCTATCCATGATTCCTCCGAATCATCAAGGCAAATATCAATAAAGGTGACCTCATCTTCTCTGTATTTTTTCCTTAATTTTACAATGTTCTCAAACATTGCATTTTTAGTGCAGCCTGTTGCCCAAAAATGAAGTAATACGACTTTCCCATTCAATTCGCTTAATGTAACCGTTTTTTTATTGCGGTCAGTTGCAGCAAAATTAGGGGCAGGTACAATTTTCGGAGCTGTTTTTTGCAAATTGCGATGCCTTTGTTTCATTTTGATACAAATGTTGGGAATCGGACACTCCTTCACAAACAAATATAACAAAGCTTTTGCCGTAGAATCCTCACTTGCCGCAATTCCATTATCCACTAAACTCGCCAAACTATACCATTTATTTTTGTGTGTGAGCAAAATTTTACCCATTTGGTAAATTTCTATATGATTGTCTTTGTCCTCGCGCCCTGCGATTTGCTTCAATCGGTGATAATTGAACATCACCACACGCTCTAAAAAATTTTTGTATTCAAAAGAAATCCAATCTTGGTTTTTATTGATAATTGCAGTATCCAAAAATGCATAATAATTTTCAGGAAGGTTTACATCAGCCTGGTCCATTTTATGATTCATTGCATATACTTCTGGGTAAATAAGTTTGACATTTAGCGGGCGATATTGATATTCTAATTCCCAAAAACGTACAAATGCCTTTGAAACTTTGGGGTTTTCTGCTTGGTATTTTTTGAGAAAAGCCAATTTAGATTGATACAATTCGGCAGTAAATTTTGCGTCTTCTTCGGGTGTTAAATCAAAAGAAGGTTTTTTGTAGCTTTTGTTAAAAATAGTAGAAGCCTTCCAATAAAGGTAATGTGCTGTATTTGTGCCATTGACCGTAAAACTACCTTCCATATCGCGTGGGTCAAAAGTCATATAAACACTGTCCTTTGGACTTACAAAAAAATCAGTATATTTATTAGCATGCTTGATTCTCAAATAGATAGGGTTTGCTAAATCCAATACCAGTTTAAATTCTTGTTTACGATTTAACTTTGAAAGTGTATCTGTTCCCTCAAAAGGATTAAAATATAATAAACGCACCACAGTATCTCTAGGATTAATAACTTTCCCTGAAAGCACAGTTCTTTGTGCAAGTAGGCAGTGCAGAGATAGAAAAAGAATCAGAAATGTATTACAAATAAGCTTCATGGTAAACAAAAAATATCCACAATTCAGAAAACAAATATAGGGAAAATATTTTAATTCATAATAGTTTTTAGTCTTGCTAAGCAATGAATTAGGAAAGAAACAGAACATTTCGTTATTTGCGCTGCGTTTTGGTAGAAGAGTTTCTTTTTTATGGCTATTTTTGAACAATGAACTTTTTGTCACATTATTTTTTAGACCAACAGATTGAAAATCATCACTTTATTTTAGGGGTGTGTAGTCCCGACTTGATTTCTATTTTCAACAGAGAAGTCCGATTTAAAGCGCGGAAAATTGAAGCCCAGCATCTGTCCTCTACGGATTATGCTTTTTTGCAAGGAGTTCTAAGGCATTTTGAAGTAGATGCAGTGTTCCATTCTTGCCAATTTTTTGAAGAAGAAACCCAATTTATTAGCCTTCAATTAAAAGAAATTTTTGGAGATGTAGCCCGCCGCCGCTTCTTTGTTGCCCACATTCTATTAGAACTGTTAATTGATAAAATATTAATTGCCCAAAATCCTAATTTGGTTGATGACTTTTACCTGCGATTTGAAAAAATAGGGATTCCTCCTCTTGTTCAAATGAGCGAGGCTTTGGCATTAATGCCTTTGCCATCTTATGACAATTTCCTGGAAAAATTTCTTTCCAACCAATATTTGTATCATTATTCCGAAGCTGAATACATTTGCTTCGTGTTAAAACGCTTATTGCATCGAGTTCATATCGAAGATAACCATTATATTGATACTCCTGAGTTTTTGCAACTTCTCGAAGATTATGAAAAAAGGTTAGAAATATCCCTTCCGCAACTCTTTGATTTTCTCTCCCAAAATATAAAAGGCTTGGATATTTAAGTAATGGAGAATTAATAATTGATAATGGAAAAATGGTGTCGACTTGTTTCTTATCAATATTTTGAACCAAATATTAACATAAGCCGAGTACTTAACCTATACTGTAAATTAAGATTCACTTATCAAAAGAACAGATTTTTCATTGACTTGTTAAAATAAACAAAAGTTCGGAACGCTTGAAAGCATTCCGAACTTTTTGCTATACATTCAAAAGAATCGTTAATTATTTTCCTCCATCAGGAGCTGGAGCAGGCGGCGTAGAAGGTGCATAGTCTAAAGACATAATGCGGAACTCCGTGCGGCGATTTTCTTGCTCTTCTGTGTCATTTTTCTCTGGTACATAAATCGGCATTGATTCGCCATAACCATACCAAGTCAAACGATCAGCAGCAATTTTTTCTACGTCAATCAAATATTGAACTGCAGCTTTCGCACGATTTTCAGAAAGCGTTTTGTTATAGTCTTCACCACCATTTGTATCTGTATGAGAACCCATTTGAATCGTAATTTGTGGGTTT
>JBJXHA010000421.1:0-19967 GCA_046160275.1 Bacteroidia bacterium
ATTCGCGCTTATCCAATCAAAGGAGCTATTGTTTACCTTAGTTATCTCAGAATAAGACACTTTTCCATCAAAATCCACTTGTTTAATGCGATAATAACTTAGCCCAAAAGAAGCCTCATTATATTTATATTCATATTTTTGTAAGGTAGTGCTGTTTCCTGCTCCCTTCACTTGCCCAATAGGAGAAAAAGATCTTGCATCAACCGAATGTTCTACTTCAAAATAATCATTATTTTTTTCAGAAGCAGTTTCCCATGTAATCATTACTTCCTGGTTATCAACTATTTGAGCATTAACACTCGTAAATTCTACAGGGAAATTGGCATCACAATTTAGACAAATTCCTTTACTTGCAATGTTCGTAGAATCCAAGCCTGCATAAGCAATCGCATTTGCATTAGTAGGCGTGTTAAGGGGAACAGCACAAGAAACTTTCGCCTTAAATAATAAAACAACACTATCATTTGCAGGGATATAAAACTCTTTATAAGGAAACACAGGAGAATTTTTGCCGCCTATCCATTTCAAACAGCCCGTAGCATTGGGAAGCGGATAAGACATCATCATGCTTTCAGTTGCTTCGCTTCCTGCCGCAATTCCAAGATAAGAAACATTTGTAGGAAGGAGCATTTTGATTTCGTCTAGGTTTGTGTTAAAATTACTTGTATTTTTTACTACTACTTTATAAGTAACGGTATCACAAGCTGGGGCAACAGTTTTATTAGAACTCAGCGTCAAAGTAAGCGGGCTTGGGCTAGTAGCAGGGATGCTATTCACTACCGCAGAGCTATAATTTCCTGTATATTTGATCTGATTTCCGCTGGTTTGAACCGCATAAGGGCGAGCCGAAGTACCAGGTGAATTCGATTTTTTTACTTGAAAGAAATAACGAACAGTCACCAAATTACTAGAACCATTTTTTAGCCCTCCAGTATAGAAAAGTTTATCTCTGTCTCCTGCGGTAATATTAGGAATAACAGATGAAATAATTTCCGTATTCACTAATTGAAAGGTTTGAGCATCAAAACTCAAATTTCCCGCAGGTTGAATATTATATTCATCGCCTACATTCGCATTTCCAAAAGCATAAGTTACCGTAAAGGGAATAATTTGCCCAATAACGGCACCTGCACCTACGAAAGTCGTATTAATTAGTCCACCTGCGTTTGCACTAATGCTACTTTTGGTAGTAATTGTGGTCGTAAACGTTTTTGTACCTGGCTCTTTATTGCTTGCAGTTGCCGTAAGAGTGCAGGCTGTATTATGTACGCAAGGATAAGTAACATACCAATATATCACATCAGATTCGTTTGGAGCCAAAGCACCAATGTATTGTGTAGCTGCTTGCCCACCTGCTAATGCACAAGTAGCGGGCGAGAAGGCAGTAAGGCTAATAGAGAGATTGGTTTGAGTGGTTGCACTCACATTCGTTACCTTGAAGCCTACATAAGCAGCTCTTGGTCCATCTGTGCAGGGATTGTTGCTGTCTGTAGTAAAACTAGGAGCTGTGCTTCTTTCAATAGTGATTGCAGTTGAGTTCAAGGCAAAACCTAAATGAGCCAAAAAGATAGAAGAGAGGAAAAGGACAAACTTGTTCATAACGATAATTTTTTGCAATAAATTAGAAGGCGTTTATCGAAAGATAAACGGGGATAATGTTAAAAATAGAAAATCTTACAAATGCCTCAAAACCTTGTTTTGCTTTCAATGACAATACAAAGTAAACGCTTTAGTGAAACAAAATCGGTGCATTTTCGATGAGTGGTTGAATTTTCACGATGAATGAACCTCTTTCTGGGATAACTTACTAACACACTTATTTTCAATACATTAGAATATGATTTTAAAAATTAGTGTGCAACATGCCTAGCAACTTTAGCAAGCCGCTTCAACTGATTTAAAAATGGGTAGTGGCATAAATGTAATGCTGTACGGGCTGCTTTAGCTGCCGCAAAAGCAGCCGCTACAGGTTTTAGTTAGCATTACATTTGAAGGACTACCTAAAAATGAAACCCAAAGTTTACAGTAAGTTTTTACCCATTGTCTAATTTACAAGTTTTGGTTTGATGATAATGATTCGACATAACAATGACAGTTTTAAATTGAAAATTGTGATATATGTAATGATATTGACATACTTTTGTTTTGCGATAAATGTGCCAAAAAGTGTAGGTAAGCAATGTTAAAACGTCATAAATATTACACAACCAGCAATATTATATTACATAATTTGTAATGTTATATTACATAACTTGCAGTGTTATATTACATATAAACATTTTCACAAATCACTCATTATCAAACAATTAACTTGATTTAAAAAACTATTACTACTTGTTTTTTATAAAATCTTACTTTTTTAGATATTATAAATTCCTTCACAAAAACGCAACACGGTGCAGAAACTAACTCCTATGCCGTGAAAAATATCCAAAATATGAAAAAATTAAAGTAGAAACTTCACTACGCTTCTCACTGATTTTACATGGGCAAAAGTCGGTATTTTTTACTATAACAAAAGATGATGACATTTATAATACTATAAATTTAAACTATAACTAAAAACAAAAAACTACCACCCGAAAGTGGTAGTCATTGATTATCCGTCAGGAAAAAGGCAATTGTTATTGAACAGCCAACATATGCGTGAGTGTTCGAGAAATATTTTTTAGCGGAATGATTTTCATGAAATATAAACCCTTAGTTATACCTTCAAGGTTTAGCTCAAGGTTTGTATCTGTCTCGTCTTGACTTATGAACCATTCTTTTACGACTGCGCCTTGTAGGTTAAGCATTTGCACCTTAATTGCCGTTTCAACTTTTGTCCCTATTTGAATGTTTACGTAGTTGCTGGCAGGATTAGGATAGACATTCGCACTTATCCATTCAATGGTTTTATTATTGACCTCATTTATCTCAGAATAAGACACTTTTCCATCAAAGTCCACTTGTTTAATGCGATAATAACTTGTCCCAAAAGAAGCCTCATCGTGCTTATATTCGTATTGTTGCAAGGTAGTGCTATTTCCCGCGCCCTCTACTCGCCCAATAGGAAAAAAGTCTTTTGCATCAACCGATTGTTCTACTTCAAAATAATCATTGTTTTTTTCAGAAGCTGTTTCCCACGTAAGCATTACTTCTTGGTTACCAATTATTTGAGCATTAAAATTCGTAAATTCCACAGGAAAACCTGCCGCACAATTTAGGCAAACTGTTTTACTTGCAGAGTTTGTAGAATCCAAACCTGCATAAGCAATCGCAGTGGCATTTCTAGGGCTGTTTATGGGAATATTACAAGACGCTATCGCCTTAAGTAATAAAACAATACTATCATTCTCAGGGATATAAAATTCTTTGTAAGGAAATTCAGCAGCATTTTTTCCACCTATCCATCTCACATAATTTGTAGCATTTGCAGACGGATACGAGATCATCATATTTTCTGTAGCTTCGCTTCCTGCCGCAATTCCAACATAAGAAACATATTCAGGTAAACGCATTTTGATTTGGTCTAGGTTTGTTTTAAAATTGCTCATATTTCTAATCACTACCTTATATGTAAGGGTATCACAAACTGGGGCAACTACTTTATCACAATCCAGCGTCAAAACAAGCGGGCTAGCACTCGTAGCAGGCATACTGTTTACGATTGCAGTGCTGTAATTCCCAGTATATTTGATTTGGTTTCCGCTGGTTTGAACCGCATAAGGGCGAGCCGAAGTACCAGGCATATTAGATTTTTTTACTTGAAAGAAATATCGAACAGTCACCAAATTACCAGAACCATTTTTCAATCCTCCAATATAAAAAAGTTTGTCCTTGTCCCCTGCGGTAATATTAGGAATAACAGATGAAACAATTTCCGTATTCACTAATTGAAAGGTTTGAGCATCAAAGCTCAAGTTTCCACTAGGTTGAATATTATATTCATCACCTACATTCGCATTTCCAAAAGAGTAAGTTACGGTAAAGGGAATAACTTGCCCAATAACGGCACCTGCACCTACGAAAGTCGTATTAATTAGTCCACCTGCGTTTGCACTAATGCTACTTCTGGTAGTAATTGTGGTAGTGTACGTTTTTGTTCCTGGATTTTTATCACTTGCAGTTGCGGTAATTGTGCAGGCTGTATTATGTACACAAGGATAAGTAACATACCAATATATCACATCAGATTCGCCTGGAGCCAAAGCACCAATGTATTGTGAAGCCGCTTGTCCGCCTGCTAATGCACAATCAACGGGGGAAAAACCGCCCAAACTAATAGATACATCACTCAGCGTTGCACCACTCGTATTAATAATTTTAAAACCCACATAAGCAGCTCTTGGCCCCTCAGTGCAGGGAGTGTTACTGTCTGTAGTAAAAGAGGGAGCCGTAGTTCTTTCAATTGTTATATCAGTAGAACTTAATGCAAAAGCAGAAAAAGAAAACAAAAAGGAAACAAGGATAAGAAGAAATTTGTTCATAATAATTAATAATTTGGCAATAAATTAGAAGGCGTTTACCAAATGATAAACAGCGATAATGTTGAAGGTAGAAAATCGAAAATATTACCAATGTCTCAAAACGTTGCTTTGCTTTTAATGACAAAGGAAACGTTTCGGAGAAACAAAATGGGTACATTTTCAGTCAATGGTTGAAGGCGTACATTCGTACTAGGAAACAAACAAAGTCGAGATGGTAGCAAAAGGCAGGCATACGATACGTGCACAATACCGACATTTATGCCTTTTGCTATTTTCATGATTCAAGTTCAGAAGGCTTTGAAGCCTAAGTTGTGACGTTTACGTCACAATCATGAACTGGCTTAGTCACATTATACATGAGATAGCAAAATTATGAAACCAAATTCAAAAATGAAAGAAAAAATGGATTAATTATAAAAAAAAATAGCTAATTTTACTTCTAAACAAAAAACTATAATTGCAGAAGTAATATTATAAATGATTATAAATATCATTCTTGAATTAGTATATACTTGCCGATGCAGTTTAGGCAAGTGTCTTAGACCTAAACGAAAACGATACCCAAAGTTTACAGTAAGTTTTCACCTATTCTCTAATTTATAGGTTTGGGTTTAGAATATAAACAAAAACACGGTGTAGAAGCTAACTTCTACACCGTGCAAAATATCTAAACTATGAAAAAAAGTTAACGTAGCAATTCCACTGCGCTTCTCACCGAAATTTCCGAAGGATTCTCCCCGCCAATCATCGTGGCAATTGCCATGACGCGCTCACCGTGCGTGAGTTTGCGCACATAGGAGCTAGTTGTTCCGTCATGAATTTCCTTATAAATTAAATATTGATTGTCGCCTTTTGCGGCAATTTGCGGAAGATGTGTGATACTCAGAATTTGGAAGCGGTTCGCCAATTTGTGCATCACATTTCCTACTTTATGCGCCACTTCGCCACTAATTCCCGTATCAATTTCATCAAAAATTAAGACAGGAAACTCCGATTTATCTGCCAAAGCCGTTTTGATTGCCAACATCACGCGCGAAACTTCCCCACCCGAAGCAATTTCGGATAGCAAGCCAATCGGCAACCCTGGATTTGTCTGGATTTTAAATGCTAATTTATTAATCCCTTGTCCATTCGGTTTCACTTTTTGCCCTTCAACTTCCAAAGAACCACTTTCGCTTAGGTTTCTATCCAAGTGAATGATAAATTTCGCCTCCTTAAACCCCACTTCTTTCAGCAAATTGTTTACTTTCCACTCCAATTCAGGCACGAACTCTTTGCGTTTATCTTCAATGCACAAACCAATTTGCACAAGTTTTACTTTTTCCTTGTCTAATTGTTCCTTCAATTCGACAATGCTTTCATCAATCGAGGCATAACGCGCAATTTTTTGGCTATAATCTTCCAAAATTGCCATCAAATCGCGCCCTGTTTTTACATTGTATTTTCGTTTTAAGCGATGATACACTGCCAATCTTTCCTCAATAAATGCCAAACGCTCAGGATTTGCCTCAATCGTTTCCAATACATTTTCCAAACCAAAGGTCATTTCTTTCAAAATTTCCTTAAATTCATACAGTTTTTCAGTTTCCTCTCCTATTGTTTTGTCAAAACTGGAAACTTTGGATAAGTGTTGTAAAATTTGGCTAACTGCTTGATAGACAGATTGTTCATCATTGTATAATTTTTCCACAGAAAAGCGCAATGCCTCTCTAATTTCTTCAGAATTTTGTAACAATTTCAATTCATTCTCTAAATCTTCTTCTTCCGTTTCCTGCAAATCTGCCTCCGCCAATTCTTGCATTTGAAATTGATAATAGTCATATTGTTGTTTTGCCGTTGCCTCTTCTGCCTCTAATCCTTGAATTTCTTGTTGAATTTTTTGGCAGGTTTGCAGTTGCGCTTTAAAATCAAGTAAAAGCGGATGCGTTTCGGCATATTCATCAAGTAAACCCATTTGTTTTTCGGGTTCAAGCAAAAGCTGACTTTCATTTTGCCCATGTAAATCAATCAAAACTGCAGCCACGTGCTTCAATACCTGCACAGAAATTGGGGTATCATTGACAAAAACGCGCGTTTTTCCTGAAGGCGAAATTTCTCTACGAATTAACACCTGCTTTTCTTCCAAATCAAAGTCCTCAAAAACTGCCAAATCTTTTAAAATTTTTGCAGAAAGGTGAGAAAATTGCGCTTCCACAATACATTTTTGGTCGGGGTGAAACATCACACTCGAATCCGAGCGTTTACCTAGTAACAACCCTAATGCGCCAATCAACAAGGACTTCCCAGCCCCTGTTTCGCCCGTCAGTACATTCAATCCTGATAAAAAATTGATGTTACATTCCGTAAATAGCGCGTAATTTTTGATGTATAAATTTGTCAGCATAGTTACTAATAAGATTTCACAAAAATAAACATCATTTTACAATTCTCATAATTGAAAATGAATTTGTAAATTTGTGGGCAAATGTAGGAGATATTTCCGAACTTAGCAATAGTTTTGTGTAAAAATTATGCAAAATGCTTTAGTTTTGCTAAAAAATATAGAAAAATGAGTCTTTTATTACAATATGGTGATTCAAAACGCGAAGCAGGCATAGATGAAGCGGGGCGAGGTTGTTTGGCGGGAGCTGTGGTTGCGGCTGCGGTTATTTTGCCAAGTGATTTTCATTCCAAAGTCTTGAATGATTCCAAACAACTTTCTCACAAAAAAAGAAATGAGTTGAAAACGGATATTTTGGAAAATGCCTTAGCTTGGAAAGTTGCTTTTATTGACGCGCCCACGATTGATAAAGTCAATATTTTACAAGCGACTTATCAAGCAATGCACAAAGCCGTAGCAGGCTTGGAAATTGTGCCTGAATTTTTAGTCATTGACGGCAACCGTTTTTTGCCTTATCCCACAATTCCGCACATTTGTATTGTGAAAGGAGATGGAAAATACATGAACATTGCCGCCGCTTCGATTTTGGCAAAAACTTTTCGTGATGAATACATGGAGCAGTTACACGCTGAATTTCCGATGTATGATTGGGCAAAAAACAAAGGCTACCCCACAGAAGCGCATAAAACCGCCCTTGAAAAGCATGGACTTACGCCCTATCATCGCAAAACATTTCGCTGGCAAAAGCCGCTGACTTTGTTTGATATGTAGTTTTTTTTTATCTTGCCAAAAATTAGCGAATGGATGTAGTAAAAGCAAAAATAAAGGTTTTAGCTTTAGCGTATGCCTCGAATCTCAAGGAAAAAATAACGGAACGAAAGGAAGAAATGAAAAATGATGATAATTCTCATTATCTCGTTTATCAAGTGCTAGGAATTTCTGAGCAAGAAGGTGCTGATATTGATATATACCAAAACATTGGACGTTTTTTGTATAAATATGCGGGGGCTTTTTTGGAGGAGGCTGCAATTTTATGCCTTCTTCATAAATATCCTAATGGCGCAAAAACTAAAATTGACAATACACAAGGGCTGAAACCCAAAACTTTTGAAATTGATTTTTTGAATGAATCAGATGCAATCGAAGTAAAATGGAAAGATGCAACCACTGATGGAGATCATATTACCAAAGAACACACAAGAGTGAAAGCAATTCAACTTGCTGGCTATAAACCTATTCGTATTATGTTCTTTAATCCACAAAGAGCACAAGCCATAAAAATACAAGAAACGTTGAAAACCTTATATTTAGGGGTAAAAGGTGAATACTATGCAGGAGACGAAGCATGGGCATTTCTGTTACGTTATACAGGTATTGATTTAAAAACAATGTTAGAAGAAATCATCATAGAAAATAGTACAAAAAAATGAACCTAAATCAAATTATTCATGGAAATTGTATAGAGGTTTTAAAAACCTTTGAGGACAACAAAATAGACCTTATCTATTTTGATCCTCCTTTTTTTACGCAAAAAAAACATAGCCTTACTACACGAGATAACACAAAAACCTATGAGTTTGAGGATAAATATGTTTCTTTAGCCGAATATTTGACCTTAATGGAAAATGTTTTGACACAAAATAAGCGCATATTAAAAGCAACAGGTAGTCTTTTTTTGCACTGCGACAAAACAGCTTCTCATCATTTAAGAATTATTTTGGATAAAGTTTTTGGTGAAGAAAATTTTCAAAGTGAGATTATTTGGCATTATAAACGCTGGTCTAACGCAAAAAAGGGCTTACTGAATACGCATCAAGTCATTTTTTTTTACGCTAAAACCAAAGATTTCACCTTTAATACCCTTTATACAGACTATTCCGCCACCACAAATCTTGACCAAATTTTGCAAGAAAGAGAACGAGATGAAAAGGGAAAATCTGTATATAAGCGTGATAATCAAGGGAATGTAGTGATTGGGAAAGCAAAAAAAGGGGTTCCATTGGCAGATGTATGGGAAATTCCCTATTTGAATCCCAAGGCCAAAGAGAGAGCAGGTTATCCCACTCAAAAACCTGTACTTTTATTAAATCGTATTTTAGAAATTGCCAGCAACGAAGGAGATGTCGTATTAGACCCTTTTTGTGGAAGTGGCACGACTTGTGTTTCTGCTAAATTACTTAAAAGAAATTATATCGGCATTGATATTTCGCAAGAAGCCGTAAATTTAGCAAATGAACGATTAGAAAAGATGGTAGTCTCCTCCTCCAATTTATTAGAGAAAGGAAAAGAAGAGTATATAGAAAAAACAGAAAAAGAGCTTGCAATTTTAGAAAGCATTCAGGCTTTACCTGTTCAACGAAATGCAGGAATTGACGGATTTTTGAAGGAATACCTTCAAGGGTTTCCCGTACCTGTGAAAATACAAGGAAAACATGAATCACTAGAAGATGCAATGGAAAAATTAGAGCGAGCAAGTCAAGGCAAAAATTACCCCTTCAAAATTGTAATTCAAACGCAGTTTTCGGAAACACAACGGCTTTTTTCGTTTGATTACGGTATAAAAGTGATTAAATCGCTGGAGTTGCAAGCAAAAGAGTTGTTAAAGGAAACGATGACTATTAATAGATAATCATTTGAATACCAACACAAAATGAATCCTACTCAATACATAAGCATTGCCAGTTTAGGGCTGTTACTAATAAGTAGTTGCACTTCTAGCGACCGTTATAATGATTTGCGCCACGCAAATACAGCTTTGCGCGATACAATTGGGCGTGAAAAAATGCTTAATAAGCAATTGCAGGCTTATATTGACCAACACATTGGCGCAACCTATTCGGGTGGGCATATTTCAATGCCTACAAGTTCGCAGGACATTGTGGCAAAAGATACGGAAATTCGTTCTTTACGAGTAGAACTCAATCGTGTAAAAAGAGAATTGGAGTATAACAAACATTTGGTTGCCAATTATGTAAAAAGTGGAGATGGCAATGCAACGCCTTTTACACCAGCGCCTTCGGGCGATGTGCCTGATGAGCCACCTCAAGATAATCAGATGATTGTGCCTCCTTCAAAATTTACTGATACGATTGGGCGAGGAAGGTTAAAAAAGAAATAAGTATTCAGTAAGAATTAGTTTATGTCAATCAATATTTCGTTCAAAGTATTGATAATAAGCAAGTTAAAATCATTTTCATTATTAATTATCCATTACTTAATTCAACTAAATTATTCAATATGAACAAGTTAATAAGCACACTCGTATTATTAGGCGGTTTGTTTTTGGTGTATAAATTATTCGTACAACCCAAAATGACCGTAGCAGAAGTTGCTCGCAATGGTAAAGTGATTACCGTAGCAGAAATGCAAGACAATACCCGCGAATTTGAAGGTAAAAACGTTACCGTTGAAGGGGAAGTTACCAATTCGGGTAGCATGATTGTTGGTGGTTATACAATAGATGATGGAACAGGAAAAATTTGGGTAGTAACCACCAAAGCCGTTCCTAATAAAGGAATACGCATGAAAGTAAGTGGTGTATTGAGTCAAGTGGCAAAAATTGGCAAAAATGCCAAACTAACTTTGACGGAACAGTAACTTTTATCGTGTTAATTATTTTTTTAGCTGTCATATTGCACATATTTTTTCAAACAATGGGTGAGAGGATATTTACAATATGGCAGCCCACCCAAGCCCAACAAAAAGAAATGAATACATTTTCAGTAAAAAATAGAAGCACACAACTTAGCCAAATGGCGCAAAATTCGTATGATATTTTGGTCATTGGCGGAGGAATTACGGGGGCGGGCATTGCCTTAGATGCGGCTTTGCGGGGGTGGAAAGTAGCCTTAGTGGAAAAAGGGGATTTTGCTTCGGGAACAAGTAGCCGTAGCACCAAGCTGATTCATGGCGGGCTGCGCTACTTGAAACAGTTGGAAATCAAGTTAGTACATGAAACAGGAACAGAACGCGCCATTTTACACCAAAATGCACCGCATTTGGTTCGCCCCGAAGATATGTTGTTGCCTATTATTGAAGGAGGAAGTTTGGGAAGTTGGTCGACAGGCTTTGCTTTGTGGGTCTATGATAGATTGGCGGGGGTAAAAAGTGAAGAAGGTTTTGAGATGCTTTCTAAAGAGCAAACCCTTGAGTATGAGCCCCTTTTTCGTCAGGATTTACTAAAAAGCGGTGCCATTTATACGGAATATCGTACTGATGACGCACGTTTGACCTTGGAAATTATGAAATCCGCAGTCAAAGAAGGTGCAATTTGTATGAATTACACACAAGTAAGTGATTTTGTTACCGAAAATGGCAAAGTAACAGGCGTAAAAGTAAAGGATATTTTGCAAAATAAAGAACAAACTTTGCTTGCAAAATGCGTGATTAATGCGGCAGGCCCTTGGGTGGATACATTACGCGAAAAAGACAACTCTTTGACAGGCAAGCGTTTACACTTAACAAAAGGCGTTCATTTGGTTGTACCTCATGCACGGTTGCCCTTGCGCCAATCTGTTTATTTTGATGTATTAGATGGTCGTATGATGTTTGCAATTCCTAGAGATGAAAAAGTGTATTTAGGCACTACAGACACGCATTATCAAGCAGAAATAGACAAACCAACTACCACAAAAAGCGATGCCGATTACATTTTGAAGGCAATCAATGCAATGTTTCCGACTGCAAATTTATCCCTCGCTGATGTTGAATCTTCGTGGGCTGGCTTGCGCCCTTTGATTCATGAAGAGGGCAAATCTCCTTCCGAATTATCGAGAAAAGATGAGATTTTTGTTTCGGATTCAGGCTTGATTTCAATTGCAGGTGGGAAATTAACAGGATATAGAAAAATGGCAGAGCGCGTAGTGGATTTGGTAGGGGAAAAGTTAGGGGGAAAAGGCATTTGTAAGACAGAACATTATAAATTATGTGGGTCAAACTACGAAAACCCTGACCAAATTTCACAATTTGGCATGAAAATGTACCAAAAATTCGGGAAACTCATTCCCACCATGAAGTACATCGTTTATCTCAATCGCACCTACGGCACGCAAACCGAAGCTATTTTGACTTACGCGCTACAATTTCATGCAGAAGGAATGAACAACGAACTTGCACCTTTGGCGGGAGAAATTCAATTTTGCTTAGAAAATGAAATGACTGCCACGCTTTCCGATTTTTTCATTCGCCGAACAGGAATGTTATATTTTCAACGTCCCGAAATTTTACCTTTGCTTGATTTTGTCATAGAACGTTTTCGCCTCTTTTTCGAATGGAATGAGGAAATAATGCAACAACAAAAAGCAACTTTTTTGCAAGGATATGAACAGGTATTGAAGTTTGAAGAATAGGGAATGTGAGGTTACTTGTCAAAGAGCAACCTCACGTTTTGGCGATTTTTTCAATAAGAGCCATGAAAACGCCCTACAATTTATTAATCCTGTCCATTATTTTCTGATAAACAGGATCCATCGTTGAAATAAATGCCAGCGCAATCCCCAAAAATAGTGGAAAGGGTCCCTCAACCAAAGTCGTAAAGCCTATCCCTAACAAAATAAAAGCAACAAATAATTTTCCTTCATTACTCCTACGTTCCCTACTTTTTTTGACATTTCGTTCCTCCCTTTCCTCTACCACAACAGGCTGATATATTTCTGATTTCACCTCGCTTTTCACGTCAACTACTTCATTATCAATCTTATGAATATCATCTTGAGGTGTTGTTTTGGCTTTAGTATCCCCTTCAACGGGAACATTTATTATCTTAACATTTTTCGAATCTAATAAGCTCATGGTATTCAACGAATTAAAAATTTACGGGAAATAACAAATTTGTACGTAATATTCGTGAAAAGTTTCATAACTTGTATGTATTTTTGAAAAAATTTTTTTCTATGCTCAACTGGCTCAAGCTTATGCAAATCAAACCTTGCTTATACCTCTGCTTACTATTTCTTTTTGGGATAAAACTATCCTTCGCACAAACTGCCATTAACGTGAAATTAAATACAAGAGCAGAAAAGCTAAATATTTTCTTTCAAAATCATCAAAATCAAAAACTTAACGCTACTGCTCGGCAAGCAATAAGTGAATTTTCTTACCTGAAACAGCTTTCTTTTCTTCAACCTTTACAAAAGCAAGTGCAAACGACTCACGAAATCAGTCGCTTTTATACCTTGCATTTTGAGGAAGGAAAACTCAACGAACATTTGCAACAACTCCGTATGTCGGGCGAGTTTGAAAGCGTTGAGCCTGTAAAAAAGCTAAAACTCGATGCGTTGCTAACCGATGCGCCTAACGATGACTCTATTAATGTGCAATGGCATCATAATGTTATCAAAACTTTTGAAGCTTGGCAAATTAGCAAAGGTAATCCTAATGTTACAATTGGGGTCATTGATACAGGGATTGATTATGGACATCCTGATTTGCAAGGACAATTCACCATTAATAGTTTAGAAGACATTAATCAATCAGGGAAATTTGAGCCTTGGGAAAGTGATTCCGTTTATATGGGGCTCAGTGGAGATTTGAATGAATTAGATGAAGACGGAAATGGGTTCGAGGACGATGTGATTGGCTATGATTTTGTTGATGCGCAAAGAAATCCGATTGGAGGCGATTATTTGTTTCAAGATGCCGACCCCATGGACGAGCAAATGCATGGAACTTTTGTCAGTGGAATTATCATTGCCAAAGAGAACAATGAGTTAGGCGGTGCAGGGGTTGCTCCGAATTGTAAAGTAATGACCTTACGCGCTTTTGGGGGTGATGGTAGTGGCGAAGATGACGACATTGCCCGCGCTATTGTTTACGCTGCCGATAATGGCGTGCGTATTCTTAATTTCAGCTTTGGCGATGCCTATCCTTCCCTCATTATGCACGAAGCCATTCGTTACGCTTATTCCAAAGGGGTCATTATGATAGCTTCAGCAGGTAACGGTACGGGCGATGATTTGCATTATCCTTCTAGTTTTGATGAAGTGATTTCGATTTCTGCCTCTTCTCTCTATAACAATACGGAATCTATTTGGCAGGCAACAAGTTACGGGCATACTGTTACGATGTGCGCGCCTGGTGCTGATATTTTTTCTACACGATTGAGAGATAGTGTCAATGGTCGTTGGGTTGAGTACGTTCATGCTTCTGGCACGAGTGCTTCCGCTCCGATGGTGGCAGGTACAGCCGCTTTGTTGCTTTCTCAACGAGGGGAGTTAAGCCCTCAACAGGTGAGAGGTTTGTTGGTGAATGGGACAGATGATCTTTTTAATGAAGGCTGGGATCACTTTACAGGCTCAGGGCGACTGAATATGCTCAAGTCCTTACAAGTGGCAGGTGGTTCTAATGTTCAAATTCTTTCTCCTTTTAATGATAGTGGCTCTGATAAAGATAAAATTAAAATCATTGCTACCATTTTAGAACCTGAACTCAAAAACTATTCTCTTGAATATCAGAGTGGTATCGAAGGCAAAAGTGATTGGATTACGATTGCAAAAGATTTAACGCGCCAAATCAAAGAAGATAGCGTGGCAACTTGGAACCTTACCGGTATGCCCGAAGGAGATTATACCTTGCGCTTAAAAGTCAATCGTACTGATGGTTTTACGACAGAAGATAGAATTCGTTTTATTCGTGACCTTAGCCCACCCCAAATCACTTTGCTTGAGAAGGCTGCTATTTGGGATAACAATGAAAAGAAGATGTTCTTTACTTTTCGTTCTTCTGACCAAGGCAATCATACACTTTATTATCGTAGTTATAACAGCAGCCAAGCCTACCAACAAATTACCGCAGACAAGGCTACGCATGGGGGAGAGTTTCTCTTGAATCGCAATCAATTACTTGATGGGAAATATGAGTATTACATTAGTTCTAAAAATTATGCAGGACTAGTAGGACAAAGTGCAGTAGATACTTTTTCTTTTGCTTCGGGCTATGTAGAAATGGCAGGTTACAAAACCTTAAAGCAAACCTTACCCATGGGGACTTTCGTTCAAAAGACGACTGACCTAAATAACAATGGTTTCCAAGAAGTTTATATGAATGAATTTGATGAACGCCTAAATTTTGGTAGAATCAAAGTCTATGAATACAGCCCCTTGAATTTTCAGCAAATGGATTCTGTTACCGTTAAAAAAGTCTTATTACCCAAAGACATCGCAGATGTAAATGGTGATGGAAAATTAGATTTATTGTGTAATGTGAACGATTCTACCCTGATTTTAAACAATGGAAATAATGGCGTTTTTCCTACCCAAAATATTCTGTATCAACGTGCTGGGCAGAAACTTTTCCCTGCTGCTTTTGCCGACACAGATAACGATGGGGAGCTTGAATTGGTCATGAAAAACTACAAAAATTATTCTGTTTGGGAAAGAAATGGCAATGATTTTATCCAAAGCGATAGCCTTGAAGATGTAAGTGGCGGCTATTTAGGCTCAATTGCCCCTAGAGTTTTGATTGACGATTTTGATGGCGACAATCAACCAGAAATTATTTATGGCGATTATGATGGCGATTTTTTAATTTACGAACATAATGTAAGTGGAGGTTATTCTTTGGTGTATCAAGACACTAGCAATTTATTTAAGGCTGGTGAATATTTAACCAAAGGCGATTTCGATGGCGATGGAAAACCCGAATTTGTGGTAATTACACATACCCTTCCCGGACTTAAAAACGCAGACCTTGAATATGACCCTGCCTATTTGCAATTACGCATTTTTAAAGCCAACGGAAATAATAAATATGAAGTTGTTTTTAAAGATTACTTTTATGACATTGATACCGATGATTATAATGCGGCAACGGCGGGAGATTTGGACAAAGATAACAGAGATGAGTTAATTTTCACGACCTTTCCTCGCACTTATATCATTGATTATCAAAATGGTAAATATAACCTAGATTGGTTCTATTACGGCTCGCTTTGTACTTCGCACATTATTCAAGATTTTGATGGAAATGGCGTTGCTGAGTTTGGCTTGGGTAGGGGAGATTCTACGATTTTTTACGAGAAAGACTTACAAAATACCGCTCCCGCACCTATTACTACGATGGAAGGCTTTGTTTTAGGCAAAGACAAAACCATGCTTCGTTGGCAAAAAATAGGCAATGCCACAGATTATATCGTGTTTCGAGGCATATTTACGCCTGAAACGGGATTTGTTCAAGACATTGTTATCCTTGACACAGTATCAACCCCTTATTATTACGATAATGCTGCCAATTTTGGCAAATATTACTTTTATCTCGTGCGTACTCTTAACAATAATTTAGCCCCTAACATTGGCGAATGGAGTAATTATTGGATATTGCGCCCACACGAAAAGAATACCTTAGACAGTGTGAAGGTATTAAATGAAAAACAAGTAATGCTTCATTTTTCTCAACGCATGCGTGACAATCCAGACGATAAGCCTTTTATCAAAGTGAACAATGCACAAAGCCCAACAGCTATTTTGCCGAAACCGAATCAGGCGTTGATTGTAGGATTTGATGCGCCTTTTGTTGCAGGAAATAATACCCTTAAAATTGATACGATGTTGCTTGATGCCGAGTATGGGTTTTTAGCTATGAACGCAAATGCGGCTACTTTTTCTTATGCGCCCGTAGTCGAAAAGTATCTCTTTTTGACGGAATGGGAAGCTTTGACTGCCAAACAAGCAACCTTAGCCTTGAATTTTGCCATGGATAGCACAGCACTGGATACCGCCAATTACGAAGTAAACCCTGTGGGGAAAATGCGGGCGGTAGAATGGGCTGATGATGCACATACCAGCGTAAAAGTTACGATACAAGGCGCAAATTTTGGCGCATTAGGTTATCCCATTTCTATCACATTGCGTAATATACAGGCTGAAAATGGGGCAAAACTCTTAGAAGGAGAAGGAAATACGGCTACATTTACGGCAAATAAAAGCGATTTAACAGAAGTTTATGTATATCCCAATCCTGTACGTAAACACAATGCTTTTGATGGAGTGCGTTTTGCCAACCTTACCCAAAAAGCAACGATTGTAATCTATACTTTATCAGGAAGATATATCCAAACGATAGAAGAAACTGATGGTGATGGTGGTGTTGAATGGAATATGCTTGACCAAAGTGGTAGGCGTATTGTACCAGGTATTTATTTGTTTGAAGTACACACAGATGACGTAAAACCTTTTATTGGTAAATTCACGGTGATTGAGTAGTTTCTTGAAAACATAGCAATCGTTTAGGAGAAGAAACCACAAAATAGAAGAAGTTCTAGCACAATTTACACAAAGAAAAAGCCTTTAACAGCTAACTTTGTGTCTCTTTGTGGTAACTAAGTACAGTATAAATTAAGTTTTATTGCATTTTCTCCTAGTTGTCATATTGGAAATATCTTATCACGCAATATGTTCAAGCTAGGTTTGATAAGATATTTACAATATGACCAGCCCGCAAAAACAGTAGAAATTTTTCTTTACAGTGTACTAAGTGTTCGGTAATAGTTGGTTTATGTTATTTTTTACTGCAAAAATCTAATTACCAATGCATTATATTTGTTTACTGATAACTGTTAATTGTCAACTGACACGTACTTTGTGGTAAAAAAATGCAAATAAGATGCTTTATTTTAAAGGCAACATATTTGCTAAACCGTCATTTTTCTCATATCTTTGTGATGGTATTACGTTTTAATACCCTTTAAAAAATATGAAAATAACTAAAATACATTCTCTATCGTTTCTTTTTTTACTGCTTGCCTTTGCTTGCAAACCTGATACGCATGAAGATGTAGCAAAACCTGAAAACTTATTGGATAGGGCTAAAATGATAGAAATGCTTACAGAAATTCAGCTTGCAGATGCGGCAGCAAACCGAGCAGGTATGTCTGTAGATAGTCGTAAGAAACAAAAAGATATTTATTTTCATGCGATTTTAGAGAAATACGCCACGCAACCTCAAGTCTTTTACAATAGTTACAATTATTACATTGCACAAAAAATAGACACGACCATTTATAATGAAGTGATTAAAAATTTGGAGCAAACCGTAAAAACAGAGAGCGCAAAGCAACCTAAAGCTCCTGCTAAGCCGAATGAGCCTGCAAAATTAGCTCCCGAAATTAGACGTTAACCCAACAAATGAACGAAAAGAAACGCATCCGTCATAACTTCCGAAAAGCTGTATTTCAACGAGATAAACATCAATGTAAAGTCTGTGGTTTGGCAGCCGAAAAGCTAGATGCACATCATATCACAGATAGAAATGAAATGCCAAATGGAGGATATGTCAAAGAAAACGGCATTAGTTTGTGCACAGGTTGTCACTTTAAGGCAGAAGTATATCACCTAAGCGGCAAAGAAAATTGGGAAGAAGGGTTTCACCCCGATGACTTATACGCGCTCATTGGCTCAAGTTATGACATTGCTTTTGCAAAAAGCGAATTAACGTAATTCACTGAATAATAACAACTTATCGTTACTCATTAAAAAAAATGCTTTATTTATAAGGTTAAATATCCGCTATTTTAGTAATATTGCTTCAAAATAACAAAAAGTTTGTAATTTTATGGTGAATTACGCGGGGTTGAATCTTTTTAAGAAGCCTCCAACACTAAATTGAAACTAAAATCAACCTAAATAGAGAAGTATGTTACAGATAAAACAATCCGTTTCGATGAGTCGCTTGGGCAAGCGAACCCACAATGAAGACGCTGTGTATCCGTTCTTGCCTGATAGTGGTATTAACGAAGAAATGTTGCAGCATGTACCCGATGTTCCCCAATTATATATGGTCTGTGATGGGGTAGGTGGCTCAAGCAAAGGCGAAGTTGCTTCTCAACTTGCGTGCATGACCTTTCCCCAATATTTTGTCAACTTCCCGCCTGAAACGGAAGGCGCGTTCTCGGCAACCTACCTCGAAAATGCCCTTCAATATGTAGAAAAAACCTTTGACCAATACATGGAGCGGCATCCCGAAAGTAGGGGAATGGGAACGACTTTCACCTTATTTTATGCCAATGAAAAAGGCATAAACTTGGCTTGGGCAGGCGACAGCCGTATTTATCATTTTAGAAAAGGGCTAAAATTATATCAATCAGAAGATCATTCTTTGGTGAATTATTTGATAAAATTGGGGCAAATTACGCCCGAAGAGGCGCGTACACATAAGCAAAAAAATGTAATTTTGCGAGCCGTTCAAGGTTCTCATGCGCCAACACAATGCGATACACACTTTATTCCTTGGAATAAAATCGAATATAACGACTATTTTATCCTTTGTTCTGATGGAATTTTAGAAGGGGTGGATAATTATGAGTTAGAAAGATTGATGGGTTTGGGGCTAGAGCCTCATTCTTTGGTACATGAAATTGAATTGTTGTGCCAAAATCATTCAAAAGATAATTATTCTTGCTATTTGCTACAAATGGGCGAAAGTTTGGGCATGACCTCACAAGAAGCTCCTGTTTATGCTGTTCCTTCGCTCAATTTAGGGGAGGGGATAGAAGCGGAAGAAGGAGAAACTATCATTTTGCAACAACCGCCTTTGGTAACCACGCCAACAGCGCAAATTCAACCTCAAACGCCAACCTTATTGCAAAGACTTCAAAATGAATCAACTACAACAACCTCAGTAGAAGCAACGCCACAACCAATCGTTGCGGCACCTCCCAAAAAAGCCTTAATAGGCGAGGCAGCAATTGAGGCGATTGAAGCACCACAAGAAGCTGGTTCTGGCATGAGTTGGTGGATTTTGGGCTTGGTCTTACTCGCAATTGCAGGGGGAATTGGGTATTGGTACTTTTTAGGAAGAACACAATTTCAAAATTCGGGTTACGAACAAGCGATACGTGAGGCAAAAACGCTGCAAGAAACAGGGCGTTTAGATGAGGCGTTGGATTGGGCAGAAAAAGCACGCCTAATTACGGATATTTCGGAGGCGGAAGCCTTAGATGCCTCTGCTTTGATTCAAAAAATCAATGAAGAAAAGTCAGTTTTGCGCGACAGTGCCAGAAGTACTTATACGAAGGAAAAAATTGGCCCAGGTACGCCACATGAGGTAAAACCTGTTTCGCCACCACCTACTACAAACGAACCCAGTATTAAAGATCAAAATAAACCTATCATCGAAAAACCGAAAAC
>JBJXHA010000422.1:0-5545 GCA_046160275.1 Bacteroidia bacterium
AAGGTTGTACTAGCACTTTGACGGTTGTTATTCCTACCGTTATTTCTGTTGACCCTCGTACCGTAGGTATTTCTAACTGGTCATTGTTCCCAAATCCTTCTAATGGTTTGTTTAACATTGCCTTAACTTTATCTAAAGCAGACGATGTGCAAATTACCGTAGTGGATTTGAATGGAAAAGCTATCTTCAAAGCAAACAGAAATAATGTTGCTGATTGGAACGAAACTATTCAATTAAACATGGCAAGTGGCGTGTATATGATGGAAGTTCGTACTTCAAAAGGCGCGATTCATCAACGTATTATGATTGACTAAAAGAAGTCTATCTATCATAAATTTCAACAAAAAGCCATTTCAAACGCGTGTTTGAAATGGCTTTCTTGCAAAATAGGAAAATGAAATTATTCTTTTGAATTACCGCCTAGCCTTGAAAAACCAGCTACCAATTTCAAAAAATCTCCTTTATACCCTTCTTTATCTTGGCTTTTAGCAGCCTCTGCCATATTTTTTACCATATTTAAGTTGCCTTTTCCTGCATATTTAGACTCTCTTAGTAGTAAACCAAATAAAGCAACTGCCGAAGCAAAACGGTAATTCTCAGTAGCTTGTGAAAAACTCACAGGTTTTTGCGCCACCACTTGCGATAATTCTTTACTAATCCCGCCTGAAGGATGTTTGTAGCGAAACTTTACGGTAGCCCATTCGCTATTCTGGCTCTCACTTTTCGCGGAGGTTTCCACTTTTTGGTATTTTAGTTGAATAGCTTCTTTCGTAAACTCATCATCAACGCCCACGGGAATTAACTCATACAAAGCCGTAACGGTATGCCCTGCACCTAATTCTCCTGCATCTTTTTTATTGTCTTTAAAATCTTCCGCATTTAATATCCTATTTTCATAACCTATTAAGCGGTAGGCTTTTACCTTATTCGGATTAAACTCCACTTGTAACTTTACATCTTTGGCAATGGTAAATAAGGTACTTCCCATTTCGGCAACTAGCGTCTTTTTTGCCTCTTGTAAATTGTCAATATAGGCATAATTTCCATTGCCTTTATCCGCCAATAATTCCATTCTATCATCTTTGTAATTCCCGTCACCAAAGCCTAAACAAGTTAGAAAAATACCTTCTGCTCTTTTTTCGGTAATAAATTTCTCCATCTCGCTTTCGCTGTTAATTCCTACATTAAAATCGCCATCTGTTGCCAAAATAATGCGGTTATTCCCGTTTTGAATGAAATTTTCTTTGGCAACTTTATACGCAAGTTGCAAGCCTTCTCCGCCAGCAGTTGAGCCACCTGCTTCTAAGCGATTTAATGCCGCAATGATTTCCTCCTTTTTGTTGCCCGACTGTGCAGGTAATACCAAACCTGCGGCACCTGCATATACCACGATAGAAACCTTATCCTGCGCCCGTAAGTTGTTCACCAGTAGTCCTAAAGATTGTTTGAGCAAAGGGAGTTTGTTAGGGTCATTCATAGAACCAGACACATCTAGCAAAAATACTAAGTTGGAGGCAGGAGCCTTGCTCAAGTCTATTTTTTTCCCTTGCATCGCAACCAACATCACTTGATGTTGAGGATTCCACTTACATTCGCCGACCTCGGTAAACAAAGCGATGGGATTTTCCCCTTGCGGTTGCGGATATTCATAATCGAAGTAATTCACCATTTCCTCAATTCGCACGGCTTCTTTGGGCGGTTTTATTCCCGACTCAATCATACGGCGAACATTGCTATAAGAAGCCCTGTCCACATCAATGGAAAAAGTAGATAAAGGCGCGTTTTTAACGTTCAAAAACGGATTCTCTGGCAGCTCTTTGTAGCCCTCATCAGGAGAAACCTTGTTGGGAGAAGGCATCACTTGCTGTTCTATGGGTGGTGGGGGAGGGGCAGGTAAATCAGAAAGTTCAACTGCAACGTTTTTATCCTCTTCAGATGCACCACTGCTGCAAGCAACCAATAAGGACGCAACACATAAAAACATACTCAATTTCTTCATACAATTAAATGATTAAAGTGTAAATGGAATTTGTATGCTTAATGTGAAAAGGCAAGATTAGTTACAAGGCATTGAGTTAAAGTGTGTTAAATGGATTAAAGATAATAAACTTCAATCATGGTTTGCAATGCACCTAATAAGCGCGGAAGGTTATCCGTTGAATAACGTTGTGTATCTATTTGCAAAATAGTACCTTCTAAACGTAAAAAAAGCCATTCAAAGCCATTTGTAATTGCACCATAAACGACTTCTATGCCTGTATTTTCTTGTTGATTGAGTAACTGTGCTGCATACATTTCCGCGCCACATTGCCCAATCCATCTGTCAATGTTGTCGTCTTTTGCTTCAAAAATGCCCATGATTGGAGCTTCTATATCTACACTTGTTGCGTCTTTGATAAGCAAAAAATCGCAACGCCCTTTTAAGGCTTTGCTTTCATCAACATCAAAAGAATAACCCGAAAAATAGGTAAATTTATCTTCATTTCGGTTATGAAGTTCAATTAAAATAGGCGTAATTCTTAATTCTGACTTGGCTTTTTCGGTCGCTTGTGGAATTTTTTGGAGATAGGAAAAAGTTGTAAGCAGCCATTCGCTTGGCTGCACAACTTGCCGATTAAGCACTAAATCTTGCTTTTTATCCTTAATACCAAACATTTCTCTTAAATGTTGCAAGGTAAAATCCGAATAACTTTTAGGTTGTGTGTGTTTCTTCGCCATCTTTTTATTTTTCTGATTTACAGCAAATTATACCATTTTCTCATCACCCATTCTACCGAAAGTAAAGCCAATAACGCTACTAAAATCTGCCACCAATCCATCAGCGATTTTTTGTTTTTGCGATAATCGACAATAGGTTTGAGGTTCTCGTTTTTCTTGATGCGGCTCGCCACCGAATCCATTTGATTAACAAAGAAAAATTCGCCTTTCGTTCGCGCTGCCATTTGTTGCATTACTTCTTTATCGGCACGCAAATTCAAATGCTCGATTTCTGACCTGCCTACGGTAAATTGTCCCGCATCAGTACCGATAATTTTATTATCTTTTTTGCCTTCGGCTTTAAAACTATATTCTCCTGCTTGTAAGTTATAGATTTCCAAGGCATAACGCGCATTTCCTGTTTCCGTTAAGAAATAATCGTTTATTTTTCCATTCGGAAATTTCACAGAAGCTTTAATTTCCGCGCCAGTCATCGGTTCATAACTATCATTGTAGGCTTCCCCTTTCAAAATGACAGGTTCATTACCACCATAAGCGTTTTTGGTGGCATAAGCTCTAAATTTCCGCTTATCATCTTGCACCATTAACCATTTTGAGGTATTAAAAATCCAATCATCAAAGTTATCGAATTTTTGCCCTTCTGTAAAAGCGTGCATCCGCATCCGCCAAATGTTCTCGCCTATAAAGGTCATGTTTTTTCGCCCCAAATGCGATTGAATTGCCATGACAGGGTAATTCATCGGAATATTTTTGACCTTTGCCGTAATAAAAACCTCCGCATCAGTTTTCGCTGTCCATTCTGAGCGATTTCTAAAAACAGGGGGAGAACCTGCCGCCCAATTGAGCCAAGTATCGCCGTAGGTAAAAGTCGTATGATTTTTATATTTATCCGAAACCATCAGCGTAACTTCTTCCGATTTTGGATTAATTGCCGAAGGACTCAAAGACATATATTCAAACAAAGGCTGCATCGTTTGCAAATCTGTAAACATTCCCACAAATGTCACCAACGGAACATTACGGGTTTTGACTTCATTGGCAATTTTATTTACAAATTCGGCATCGGCAGGGGAGTTTGGGTAATTATGTAAAATGAAAATATTAAAATCTTTGAAATTTTCGCTGCTTGGATTTGTATAATATTCTCCTTTTCCCTTTAAGAAAAACTCTTTGATTTGATAACCTTCTTCATGTTTCAATGCCTCCTCAATTGCCGCCAAATCGGGGTGAGGTGCGCCTGCAAAAATGGCAATTTTCAAGCGCGTTTCAATCACATTTACCGAAAATAGCTTACTGTTATTTTTGTAAGTAATTTCATTCGGCATCTCCGTAACACTCACTTGAAATTGCTGCATTCCCACTCTTTTTGGGCGAACTGCAAATTCAACTTCTCCATTCGGTTGATTCTTGCTCAAAATCAAGGGTTTGGTTGCGATTACTGCCCCATCTTGCGAAAGCGTTACTTTTACATCTGCCGTTTCATAGCCATCATTTTGCACCTTTACTTTTATCGGCATATCGGCACTCAAATAGGCTAATTCGTTGAAAATGACATCTTTAATTTTAATGTCTTTTTGCAAAGTAGTATCTCCTAACAAGACAGAATAAACGGGCTGTTTCATTCCTTCCAAAGCATATAAAGGACTCATGCCCGAAGTCGTAATCCCGTCGCTGAGTACTACAATCGCGCCCAAGTTTTGGTTTTCATAAATGCCTTGCACCTGCTTAATTGCCTCCGCAATGTTTGTCCCATTTCCTTTATAACTCAATGAATCAGGGGAAAGACGCGGCTTCAAATCCTTGTCAAAACGATAACCTTCCACAATATATTCTTCTTCTGGAAAATCTTTGAGCAGTTTTTTGAGCTTATCTTTGTAGGTGGTATTCATAAAATTTGCGTCTTTTTGCAACACAATACTTTCCGAAGCATCTTGCAAAAATACCACAATCGGAGGGAATTTGAGTTTGCTCATAGAACTAAAAATCGGTTCTAACAATAAAATTCCCAAGGTGGATAACACAATAAAACGAAATAAACTGAGTAAAATACGTGGTAAAACAGGTAATTCATCGCCTGTTCTGCGATACATTATCCACGTAAAAAATGCCGCTAAGAGGCAAATCGGTAAAATCCAATAGGGAGAATAAGTGAAACCAAATGTCATGTGCTTTTCAAAAATATCACAAAAATAGGTAAATTTTGGGACTTTTGTATCTTTATTCTTGGGAAAATAAAAACGCCCCTCCAAGTTCAACTCGTTGGGGCGGAAGGGTCGACATTTTTTTAATTATATCGTATGCTTAGAGTTTGCAATTTTTGTGCGAAATTTGTGGCAGCTTATTTTTTTCTGAAAAGAAGCAGGTAAGAAATGACAGGAAATGTGATAAATATGGTTTTTAAGTAATTTATAATCAATGATTTAATTTTTTGCTGCATCAAAAAGCAAAGGAAGAAAACAGCTAACATTATAAATTATATTTTAAAGAAATAATAAATGATGATAAAAACATTCGACCAAGCACTACATTATTTGTACAATCGCCTGCCGATGTTTCAGCGCGTTGGGGCAGCGGCTTATAAAAAAGACCTAACGAACACCATAAAATTAGCCAATGCCTTAGGCAATCCCGAAAAAGGCTTAAAATGTATTCACATCGCTGGCACAAATGGCAAAGGCTCAACTTCTTCGATGCTTGCGGCTATTTTGCAAACGGCAGGTTATAAAACAGGACTTTATACTTCGCCTCATTTAAAATCTTTTACCGAAAGGATAAAAATCAACGGTAAAAATGTTTCAGAACAGTATGTAATTGATTTTTTGAATGA
>JBJXHA010000423.1:0-3894 GCA_046160275.1 Bacteroidia bacterium
AGTATTTTAGGCAAGATAAAAAAACGAATATTTGGTTGCCAACCAAACGCACCAAAAAGTTTTTTCAGCATCCATATTACCAAAAATACCTCTACTTCTCAATGCTGGGGAGCAATTCTAGCCCTAATTTTCCAGAACCCAACATTCGCCCTTATGCTCCTGTGGAAGTACAATATGACTCCTATATGAAAAGAGGAAAAAAGAGGTATAAAGTGAGGGTGTCAAGCCTAGAAGAAAATTTGAAAGCACATTGTGCCGCAATTGAAGCGAGGTTACAGTTTGCCTTAGAATTACCCGAAAAAAGGCCTGTGAATTATACCTTGAAGGGAGGCTTAAACCCTTTACTATTGCATTTTAATCCAGCAGATTTGGACAAAATACGGGCGCAAGTCAAAGCAGAACCTACGGGTAAACGAAAATCGGCTTCACGTTTTTCAGAAACGGTTCATTTTGCAGTACATTATCGCCAATATTGCACGAGTTATCAAGAAGTGCTAAACCGTTATACAAATCAAGTCAAAATGAATTATCAAGCCTTAGATAGTTTATCCGTTTTACAACAGTATGTCCAACGTATCTTTGCTTATACGAAAGGAAATGATTCCACTTATTATCGCTTACATCAAGATTATTTGACAAAAGGAGTTGAGGCGTACCTAAAAAAATACAAAGAGGAATATCAGAAAATGATAGACAATTATGGGACTTATGCAGGTTTTTATGATAAGCAAGTAAGACCTGTTATGCAAGCCGTTACGCGCTTGGGTTTGATAAATTGTGATAGATTTTGGAATGATGAACGCCCTAAAACGGAATTGATTGTGCAGTGTGAGGATAAATCCTTACATGATTCTTTATCCGTTTCTTATAAAATTATTTTTAAAAATTATCGTTCCTTAATGGAAGGAAGGGAGATTACAGAAAACAAAGCCAATTTTCAAGGGCTACCTATGGGAGAAGAGGTAGTGTTAGTTGCGCTTGGCACTGATGGGAAAAATAGTTTTTATGCGAGTAAGGAGCTTAAAATAGGGCAAGATGAGGTAATAGATTTGCCCTTAGAGGCAGTTTCTGTAAAAGAATTGAAGCAAAAAATTAAGCAATGGGATAGTTTATAGGTAATGGACAATTAATAATTGATAATGGAAAAAGATTTTAACTTACTCATTATCAACACTATGAATGAAAATATTAACATAAACTAATTATTACCGAATACTTAAAGGCAAAGAAGTGAATAATGAATAGTGAATAATATTTTTGCTTCGCTTTTCATTCATACTTAATCAAAAAGCTCGGAAAGCGTCAAAGCGTTCCGAGCTTTTGCGTAATAATCCCTCGCATTTCCGCATGTACTTTTCCATTCGAGGCGATGAGCTCCTTACCAAATAAATAGTTATCGCCGCCGCTAAAATCGGTAATTTTTCCGCCTGCTTCTTGCAGAATAACTGCACCTCCTGCAATGTCCCAAGCACTCAAGCGATTTTCAAAGTAACCTTCAAGCCTGCCACAAGCCACATAGACCAAATCAATTGCGGCACTGCCAGAACGCCTAATGCCATGAGATCGGGTTGTCATTTCGCGGAGAATGGCAATAAAAGTAGTAGCCGTATCGGTATAACCTCTTGCAATTCCACTGGCTATCAAAGAATTAGCTAAATCAGGGGTATCACTCACTTTTATTTTCTGCCCATTCAAAAATGCGCCATTTCCTTTGATTGCCGTAAACATTTCTGCATTGGGAACATGATAGACAATGCCCAACACAAGCTCTTTTTCGTGCTGTAAGCCAATACTTATGGAATAGATGGGAAAACCATGCACAAAATTGGTCGTGCCATCTAAGGGATCAATAATCCAAATATAAGGTGAATCGCTTTCATGCACCCCTGTTTCTTCATTAATAAAACCTGCATCTGGAAGAAGTTCGCTACATTTTTTCATTAACATTGCTTCTGCGGTTTTGTCAACATAAGAAACCAAACCTGCCGCACCTTTAGACTCAATTTGATCTGTGGTAAATGATTTTTGCGCATTTCGCATAAAATCGCCCACTTCATACACCGCAGGTAAGAGCTGATTTTGAAGTGTTAAGAGAAAAGAAATATCATTCATGGAGTAGTTATTAGTTATCATTTTACGCACGAATTTATAAATACATAAAATGAGGACGAAAATACAGAAAAATTTCCTAAACAATATGCCTATTTTTTATTAGAAAGGGCAAGGTTAGGCGGTTTGTTCATTCCGATTCAACAAATTAGCTATGAGGCAGGAAAAACGACCTATTCTTTTGAGGATAAAACCATCAGCGAAAAGGTGTATGATTATCGTTTAAAAGCAGTGGATGTCAATGGAAATGAGGCATATAGCGAAACTGTACGCCTAAGCAATGTGCGTAATTTTTTCGAAATTTACCCCAATCCGACTTCGGGGGAGCTTCGGATTCGTGCTGCTGAGCGAGCACAAATATTCGAAATTACCAACCAAATAGGGCAAGTAATTCAAAAGGAGCAATTTGTTCCCGAAACAGCCAATCTTAGTCATCTACCTAGTGGAATTTATTTTGTGCGAATAAGCAAAATGTTAAGATGATAAAGAAATGAAAATAAATAAAAGGGCTTAATTTCTGTAATTTTTGCTAATTTTACGCCTGCAATCTGAATAAATACAGTGTTATCAGCCCTTAACTTATTATCTGTCAGGAAAATATGGATACATTAGTCGCATTGGTAAATTCTTTGTCAAAAGCAGAAAAAAAATACCTAAAAACACTATTGGAGGCTTTTAATGGGCGAGCCAATGAAAATAAAATGCTTGATACGGTTGTTTTGATTGAAAAAAATGAAAAAATAACCCATAACGAGCTTGCTCAACTTTTATACAAAGACCCAAAGAGCAAGGCTTTTTTGGTGATGAAAAAACGCTTAACGGAGCGGATTCATGAAGTGATTCTAAATGTAGAAAATATTCCCAATAACCAAACCATTGAAAACGACCCAATTGCCTTTGAATATGCACATTATATCAAGCAGTTTTCTATTGCCATGAACTTGCTGAAGCGAGGTTTAAAAAGTCAAGCAAAAAACCACTTAGAAGATGAGTGCCTTCATCACCCACAAGCAGAGTATTACCTCAATTTTAAATTAATTGTTTGGGAATATTACCGAAATATTGTTGCTGTTCAACTTTCTATCGAAGAGTATGATAATTTGTCTGCACAAATTAGAGAAATAGAAAAGCAGAATGACTTGGTGCGCAAAGCACAAGAAATGTTTGATAGAACACTTATGCTTTCTACTATGAAAAATCTTAATTCGAGTCTATTAGATGCAGAATTAGAACGAATGACCGACATTTTATCTAATGAGTTAATTAGTTCGTATAACGTAAAAGCGCATTACTATTATCTGTACTTACAACTTATTTCATTTCAACGCAAACGAAATTATCCTCAGATGGAATCTACAGCAAAACAAATGTTGGATTTATCTAGCCAGCACAAACATTTGTATGATAACCAAAGAATGGGGTTTATAATTGCTCAAATCCAAAATTTAGCATTCAGGCAATGCCAATTTCTACAAGTATATGAATACGCTCAACGTTCTATAGATTTATCTCACTCTAAAAAAAAGAATCAAGCTGTACTTTATTTTCATAAAGCATTGGCTTGCTTTTACATGGGAAAGTGGGAAGAAACAGCAGAAATTTATAATTACAGTCAAACAAATTTTGTTGCAGAAAATAGCGATCCCATGTTATACTATGTTTATCCAAATATGTTTGCTTCCATGGCATATTTGAAACAAAATTTTAGGGAAACGCGACAATGGCTTTCACAAGCAGAAGCGGCTTCTAACAGCAAGGATAATATTAACTCTAACCTCAAAATTT
>JBJXHA010000424.1:0-2737 GCA_046160275.1 Bacteroidia bacterium
CGCGTGTGTTATAATCAAAGCCTTTCATGTTCACAATACTGATTTTTACCGCATCTTCCAATGCCTGCAAAATACTATTAGTGAAATTACTTTTAACACTTTTCAATTCACGATAAGCCGCCAAAAATCGGAAAGGAAATTGTTTAGAATTAGTTACAGCTTTTTCATTTGCCAAATATTCACATACTTTTTGGATATGTTTTGCCGAAACATTTGCTTCCAAAATATTTCTCACATTTCGCAACATCGCCATATAGCCCACTTTTCCACTGTCAATCAATTCTTCCCATTTTGCGCGAAATGCTGCCGCTTTTGCCGCTTCATTTTCAAATGTTCCTTGTCCTAATGCCGACAATTCCGTTTCCCATGTATAAGGTGTTTCTAGCGTATCATTCACAATTTTGTCAAAAATCGCTTGTTGCGCCTCATTTTTCGCTTTTGGGTGAACCAAAAACAAAGCATCACGCATTTTTACCTCTGCATCTCGGTTATATTTCGCAAATTGATATTCGTCGAAACGATTGAACGCCAATGCCAAACCTTTTTGAAGCTGTTTTGACAATTTATTCAATTTTTTTGCGCCTGTTCTTTCATTCGCCAACTGATAGTAAGCCAATAATTCGGTGATTTCGTCTGCACGATTTACCACGCCATTTACCATTTTACTAACAACTTCATTTCCGCTCGTGATTTTTGCCAACTCAACCGCCAAAACTAAGGGAACACTACGCATATACATTTGTGTTCTCGTATAAATCGCCAATTTCGCCACAAATTCAGGGTCATTTTTCGCCACAAGTGCGCGAATTCGTGCCACTCTGTCGCCCGCTTTTTCATAGAATTGATTACTCAAAGAAGCCGTAACGACACCTGCATACAACTCCAATTCAGGAGTCAGGGTATAAGCTTTTGCACCTTCGTGATTCTTAACCACATCATTCTCTTTAGAGGTGCGAGTAAAATTAAATTTCATAACCTTAAAATAAATAATAAGCCTTTCGTATCAGAAATGTAAGCAAAATAACTCATCAATTTAAAAAGTATATTTTCTTGATAACTGATTACTGTCATCTGTTCACTGATACTTATGCTTGTAGTTTGTAATTGCAAAGTTAAAATAGCCCTGCGCAACTCATTTGCGCAGTTAAAAATATTTTAATAAATTTTTTATTTTAAGTGCTAACTACTTGATTTTGAGTAATGGTAACTTTATACGGAAAGAAAGAAAAAAAGTTGTACGCAAGTTGGTTGCGTAGTAATTTTTACTACATCTTAAAAAGAAAGAGGTTGAATTAGAAAACCATCCCCCAATTGACCAAAAATATTTAGATTTGATTGATGAAATTGGCGAAAGGGAAGAGGAATAATCTTTATATAACTACTTCTATATTTCTAACATTTCATCAACAAAAAACAATTCTCATTAACATTTTTATAAAAATTTGCCTATAAAACCCAAAAATAGTTATTTTTTACGTAAATTTGCGCCCAATTTTCAAAAACATATCATGATGATTAAGGTTGTATTATATATTCATTATCAGACAAATTGGGGGCAGCAACTCTGCGTAAGTGGAAACATTTCTGAGCTAGGAAACTGGAGAGCGGCAAAAGCATTAGAAATGGAATATACTGAGGGTTCTTATTGGACTGTCAGTTTTGAAACGGATATATCGGAGATTGCTTCCTTGCAGTACAAATATTTTGTCAAAGAAAGCGGGCAAGCAACTTGGGAATTTGGCGAAAACCGTAGCTTATCCTTTGACTCGCTAGAAATACAAGAAATCGTAGTGCGGGATTACTGGCGAGCAGTACAACTCCCTGAAAATGTGTTTCATACGGCTGCTTTTACCCAAGCAATTATGAAACCTGACACGCAACTTCACGCCCAAAATACCACTTCATTGGATAGCACTTGTGTCAATGTGATGTTTCAACTACGTGCGCCAAGAGTAGAAAAGCATCAACAAATGGGTTTGCTTGGGAATCATGAAAGTTTGGGAGCTTGGGATGAAAGCAAGGTGATTTGGTTGGCTGCAAGCAATTACCCTACTTGGAATGCGCTAGTTCCGTTTAAAGAAATTGCGCAAAAGGTTGAATATAAATACCTTATCTTAGATACAAAGACAAATCAGATTAGTGAATACGAAACGGGGGAAAACCGCGTCTTGGAATTTAACTTCCTTCATCAAACAGAAAACGCTTTGTTTCTCCAAAATGACGAAGTGTTTCGTTACGCAAAAACATGGAAAGGGACAGGCGTGGCGATGCCTGTGTTTTCTTTGCGTTCCAAGCAAAGCAATGGCGTAGGAGAGTTTACTGACCTTACTCTATTGATAGATTGGGCGAAAAATACGGGCTTAAAAATGGTGCAACTGCTACCCGTGAACGACACCGTAGCAAATCATACTTGGCAAGATTCGTATCCGTATGCTGCTATCTCAGTTTTTGCCCTGCATCCTTTGTATATTAACCTGCAAAAAATGGGTGCCTTGGCAGATGCAAGAGACCAAAAAGAATACGAAGGAAAACGTGCAGACCTCAATGCTTTGTCTGTGATGGATTATGAGGGCGTGATGAACCTAAAATCATGGTATTTTAAAAAAATAGATGACCAGCAAAAAAGCCAATTAGCTGATAATAAGGAATTTCATCAGTTTATCGAGGACAATAGCGAATGGTTAAAACCCTACGCTGCCTTTTCTCATTTGCGCGATTTGTATAATACACCTGATTT
>JBJXHA010000425.1:0-29360 GCA_046160275.1 Bacteroidia bacterium
CTGCTGCTTTACAAAAATACCTTTTTTCTATGAGAAAACAAAACTATCTTGCCTGCGCCAACAAATACAAAACCGCCATTCTTACGGCTACGCCATTTTCTACTTGGTCGAGAATCACAGCTTGCTCACAATCAGCGACTTCACTCGTAATTTCCACCCCACGATTAATCGGCCCTGGGTGAAGAATTACAATTTTTTTGGATAGATTTTCAAGCATTGGCAAAGTCAGCCCATATTGCATCGAATATTCACGCAGGCTAGGAAAATATTTAATATTTTGCCTTTCCAACTGAATCCGCAACATATTTGCCGCATCGCACCATTCCAACGTATCGGCTAAATCATGGCTCACTTCTACGCCTAATTCTGTGATATATTTGGGAATCAACGTTGGAGGTCCGCACAAACGCACGTTTGCCCCTAATTTATTCAAGGCAAAAATATTAGACAAAGCCACGCGACTGTGCAGAATATCGCCTACAATTGCCACATTCAAACCTTTTAACGTGCCAAATTTTTCTTGCAAAGAAAAGCAATCTAACAAAGCCTGTGTAGGATGCTCGTGTGTGCCATCACCTGCGTTAATAATTTGAGCATCAATGCGTTTACTCAGATAAACAGGCGCACCTGGCATCGCATGACGCATCACAATCATGTCGACTTTCATCGCCAGAATGTTATTAACCGTATCTAGCAAGGTTTCCCCTTTTTTGACAGAACTGCTCGATGCCGAAAAATTAATAATGTCTGCCGATAAGCGTTTTTGCGCCAGTTCAAAAGAAATGCGGGTACGAGTCGAATTTTCAAAAAACAAATTCGCAATCGTAATATCTCGCAATGAAGGCACCTTTTTAATCGGGCGATTAATCACCTCTTTAAAATGCGCCGCCGAAGTCAAAATATTGTCAATGTCTGACTTTTCTATGTATTTTATGCCTAATAAATGCTTCATATTTTACCACTGAGATTGATTTTTGCCACGATGTTCCTCGCTCATACTTTTGCGAAGTTGCTGCAAATATTTCATCTCATCTTTTTTCATTTGCTCTAATAATTGAATTGCCTTTTCCATGGGAATCGAATCCGAAAAAGGTTTATTCGGCTGATTTTCATTGGTTTGAGGCTTGTTAATATTCAATTTTTCTTCCCAATATTCAACCGTTTTGGTTTTACTTTGGTTATCCGAAACATTCTCATCTTCTTCCTCTTGCTCCTTCGGATTCTCTTTGGGTTGTGGCGGTGTTTGGTCTTGTTTAGGTAATCTTTTCAACAATAATTCATAATTATAACGTGCTTGGCGGTTGTTGGGATTGAGTAACAAGGCTTTATGAAAAGCGGCTAAGGCATCTTCCAATTTGTTTTTCTCTGCATTTCGAATCCCCAAATGATTTAAAGCCGCAGCGCGTAAAGCAGAGTCTTCGCCTTCCAAAACTTGATGAAATAGATTTGCCGCCTTTTCCGTAGAATCCATCAGTTGATAGCAAATGCCCATGTTATAATGAATAGCCTGCGCCTTTTTGGGATAAGCAACCAAGGCTTTTTCGTACATTTCTAAGGCTTTTTTGTACTTTTTCTGTTGGAAAAAAGCCGCCGCCTCGTCTAAGCCTAAACTCAGCGTGAAAATGGAGGTCAACAAAATTCCGATGAAAAGTTTCATTTTTTGTTATTTTGGGTGTTTTTAGGGTTCGGAACTTTTTAGAAAGTTCCGAACCCTAAAAAAGATACCGCAAAGATACAACTTGTTCTTAGGATTTAACAACAAGAGTGTCACAAACTTTTCGTATTTTCAAGGCAAATTTAATTTTCCTCTCTAAATACCTATAAAATAACCACAATATTTGCTCAAAACTAGCCAAATTATTGCTAAATTTGCAGAAAAGAAATAAAAAATGAACTTAGGCGAATTCACCTTAAACGAGATTTACTGTACTGACTGCGTGTTGGGCTTGCAAAAACTGCCCGATGAAGTCATTGATTTGGTTGTTACCTCTCCACCTTATGATAATTTGCGCGACTACAAAGGCTATCTATTTGATTATGAGCCGATTGCAAAAGAGTTGTTTCGTGTAATGAAAAAAGGCGGGGTGGTTGTTTGGGTGGTAGGAGATAAGGTAAAAAATGGGAATCGCTCCTTAACCAGTTTTAAACACGCTTTGTATTTTCAAGAAGTGGGTTTTAATGTCCATGATGTGATGATTTATGAAAAGAAAAACACACCTTTTATGCGTTCTAATGCCTATACGAATTGCTACGAATTTATGTTTGTTTTTTCAAAAGGAAGCCCAAACACTTTTAATCCCTTGAAAACCAAGACAATAAGACAAGGGAAAGAGCGTTTGGTGGCAAATAAAAAAACAGATGGAATTAATAATAAAGTTTGGGGGGAGCTAAAACCTGAAAAAACGTTGACAAATATTTGGCAATACGCGGTAGGGCTTGGCGGTTCAACAAACGACAAAATTGCTTTTAAACACAGCGCGATTTTTCCCGAAAAGTTGGCAAAAGATCATATTCTTTCTTGGTCAAATGAAAATGATATTGTGTTAGACCCGATGTGTGGTTCTGGTACAACTTGCAAAATGGCGAAGTTACACAAACGTAATTTTATAGGTTTTGATATTTCACAAGAATACGTGGAAATTGCAAAAGAACGGATGAAAATCGTTGAAAATCAGTTAATACTTTGTAAATGACACCACCACCTAAAATCGCCATTTTTGCGGGTTCATTCGACCCGATAACGTTAGGACACACTGAAATTGCCTTGCGTGGCTTAAAAGTTTTTGACAAAATTGTGGTCGCGCTTGGCATCAATAGCCAAAAGAAGTACTTATTTTCGCTTGAACAAAGGCTAGAAATGCTGCAAAAAACCTTTGAAAATGAGCCAAATATCGAAATTATCAGTTATGAAGAACTGACAGTTTCTTTGGCAAAAAAAATGGGCGCAAACTACATTCTGCGTGGGCTTCGCAGCGCCGCCGATTTAGAGTATGAACAACCTATTGCCCTCATTAACAGCCATCTAGCTCCTGAAATTGAAACCGTTTGCCTCCTCAGCAATCCTCATACAGGGCATATTTCCTCTACGATTGTAAGGGAACTAATAAAATATGGCGGCAATTTGGAGGGATTAGTACCCAAAGCGGTGATGGAGGTGATTGGGAGAAATAAGGCATAAAATAAACAACCTTTTCTTCATTTTGATTTCTTACCCAAAAAAAGTTATTTTGCATTATATTCTACAATTACTATGTTTTTAAAAGAAATACACATACAAAATTTCAAAGGCTTTGACGATTTGCGCTTTTCTTTTACCCAAGAAAATGGCGAACCTCGCAAACATACGATTTTATTAGGCGAAAATGGCACAGGAAAAAGTAATTTGTTGAAAGCTATTGCTTTGGGCTTGGCACGTCCTAGTGAGTTAATTGAAATATTTAAAAATCCTGCGGAATGGATTAGTTTGGGTAAGAAGAATTGTAAAATAACAACTATAACCTCAGCTTGCACACTCGTGTTAGAATGGAATATAAATGATAGCGTTTTAGATGTTGTAGAAAAGTATAAGCATAACAATCATGTTTTTTACGAGGAACATATCAAAAACAAAGAAGATAATGGAGTTGTTTTTCCGCTATATGGATATGGGGCTTTTCGCAAATTCAACTACTTTAATGAATTAGGACTTGAGTTTAATCAGAGAAATAAAGCCTCTGCTCGGTTTGCTAATTTATTTGACGCAGACCATAGCCTTTATCCGATTACTAAGTGGTTAATTGATTTGGATTATAATAGTAATGATGCAAGAACAAAGGAGATGTTTCAATTTGTGCAGCAAAAACTTAATACCTGTTTAAATAATATCTCTTTTTACAAAATCCAAAAAGCAGACAGAACACTATGGTTTAAAGAAGGTGATAAGGAACTACCTCTTTCCTCTTTAAGCGATGGTTATCAAAATATGGCAGCTTTTATTGTAGATTTGCTATATAAATGGAGTAAAACTTTTACATGGAATAGCACTAGCAATCAAGACTCTTTCGAGCATTTATTCAATAAGGCAAGTAAAGGACTTATTTTAATAGATGAATTAGACTTACATCTCCACCCAAAATGGCAAAGGCAATTACTTGCCTTTTTTGCCGAGCAACTCCCACATTTCCAAATTATTGCAACTACCCACAGCCCACTTACGGCACAGCAAGCAGGCGAAGGTGAATTATTTACTTTGAAAAAAGATGCACAGGGAAAAGTAGAAATTCTGCCGTTTCGTGGAAGTGCGGATAAGATGTTAGTAGGCGATTTACTAACGTCAAAAGATGCTTTTGGCTTGTCAAGTAGTGAATCTTTTAAGGTTGAAAATCTAAAGAGTCGTTATCTCTTTTTAAAGGAAAGGGGGGAAAGAAATGCAGAAGAGGAACAGGAATGGCAAAACTTGAAAGAAACATTGCAAGCCATTCCAAATGATAAAGGAAGTGCTTATTATTCTCAACAACATTATCAACTTTTGCTGGAAATTAAGGCCGAACTTCATAAATGACGCACTATGATTAAACTTTATCGGACAAGAACGGATACGGCTATTTTAGCGAAATATAGAGGGAAGAAGCGTGTTCTCTATAATTTAGAGCTGTTAAAGCAAAAACAAGAAATATTAAAAGGGTTGAAACCAACCTTTACTTTAAAAAAAATGTGGGGAGAGGCAAAAGTACAATTAATCTTGGGTAGTCCTTCAAATGTAATGCTAACTAAAACCTGTAGCGGCTGCTTTAGCTGCCGCAAAAGCGCAAAAACGAAGTTTTTGCAAGTTATCGGGCAGCTAAAGCAGCCCGTACAGCATTATATTTATGCCACTACCTAATCTTGGAAGCAAATTATAAATGCGCTTATTGTGAGAAAAAGATTGACATGATAGGAGAAAATGAATACGAAACATCTTTTGCTGATGTGGAGCATTATCGCCCTAAAAGTAGTTATTGGTGGTTGGCATATTGTTATGACAATTACTTATATGTTTGCGAAATTTGTAATCGTACCTACAAAAATGATGATTTCCCCTTTCTAAATCAGCAACAACCTGCCCCAGCAGTATCAATAAAAAGCCCTAACACTTTTCTTAAAAAGGAAGCAAGTCGTATAACACCTGACCCTTTAAACCAAAAACAAGGGCAAAGGTGGAGTAAATTTCGTGAATTACATAAAAATGAACGCCCTTTTATTTTAAACCCTTATTTTGATGAGCCAAAGGATTTTTTCATCTATGAAGTTGATGAAACGCTCAAAGAAGTAAAGATAAGCGTAAAACCCACAACAAGCCATCTTGTTGATTATCAGGATGCCATAGATAAAAAACTTGGTTTAAATCGACTATTTTTGCGCCAAGATAGATTTTCGCATTATGATCATTGGAAAACATTTAAGGATTTATTAACAGATAGTATTTCACCATTAAGTAGGAGTAAACTTTTGCAAAAAATTCAACAAATGCAACTCCCCGACTACCCCTACTCAGGCATGATTCGTTATTTTGAAAGTATAATATAAGCAAATCCCTTTTCATCTCTTAAAAAAACACCTATCTTTGCACACAAGAATTATGTAACGACTTGGGATATGCAAATTAAACGATTATTAGTTGCCAATAGAGGTGAAATCGCCTTGCGCATTATGCGTTCTGCCAAAGAAATGGGCATTGAGTCCATTGCTGTTTACTCGGAAGCTGATAGAAATGCGCCTTTTGTGCAGTTTGCAGACGAGGCTTATTGCTTGGGACCTGCACCTTCTTCGCAATCTTATTTACGAGGTGATGCAATCATTGAGTTATGCGTGAATAAAAAGATAGATGCCATTCATCCAGGCTATGGCTTTTTGTCTGAAAATTCTACCTTTAGAGAAAAAGTGGAAAAGGCAGGAATTATTTTTATCGGACCTTCGGCTGAGGCTATGGACATCATGGGCGATAAGATTTCGGCAAAACAAGCGGTGAAAAAGTTCAATGTTCCCCTTGTTCCTGGTTTAGATGAGGCAATTTCAGATATTTCTTTGGCAAAAAACATTGCCCAAAAAATCGGTTTTCCTGTCTTAATCAAGGCTTCGGCAGGTGGTGGCGGTAAAGGGATGAGAATTGTGGAGAACATGGGAGAATTTGAAGAACAAATGCAACGTGCTGTAAGTGAAGCTATTAGTTCTTTTGGTGATGGGGCTGTTTTCGTAGAAAAATATGTGAGTTCTCCGCGTCATATTGAAATTCAAGTGTTGGCAGACCAGCATGGCAATGTCGTTTACTTATTCGAAAGGGATTGTTCGGTGCAACGCAGGCATCAAAAAGTGGTAGAGGAAGCTCCTTCTGCAGTGCTAACGCCTGAAATTCGCAAGCAAATGGGCGAGGCAGCTGTAAATGTGTGTAAAGCCTGTAATTATAGCAATGCAGGAACAGTAGAGTTCATTTTAGATGATAACTTGAACTTTTACTTCTTGGAAATGAATACGCGCTTACAAGTGGAACATCCTGTAACTGAAATGATTACGGGAATTGACTTAGTAAAAGAGCAGATTAGAATTGCCGAAGGACAGCCTTTGCCTTTTACGCAAGAAGACTTGAAAATCAACGGTCATGCCATCGAAATTCGTGTATATGCCGAAGATCCTACCAATAATTTCTTACCTGATATTGGCAATTTGAAAATTTATCGCCGCCCGCAAGGAAATGGAATTCGCGTAGATGATGGCTTTGAAGAAGGCATGGACATTCCGATTTATTATGACCCGATGATTGCCAAAATGATTGTTCACGCCGACACACGCGAGCAGGCAATTGCCAAAACCATTCGCGCAATAGATGAGTATGAAATTGTAGGGATTCAAACCACTTTGGGATTTTGCAAATTTGTGATGCAGCACGAAGCCTTTATTTCAGGCAAATTCGATACGCATTTTGTTAAGAATTATTTCAAGCCTGAATATTTAACCACAGCGTTAAACAAAGAAGAAGAAATCGTAGCCGCAATTATGGCAGGAAAATGGTTAGAGGGCGAAAAAAATAGCCCAATTCCTGTAGCACAAACGACACAAAATGTGAGCAAGTGGCGGAAAAATCGTTAACTTTCCCCAAAAATTTCGTACCTTTGGCTTTATCATTTACATTCTAATTATCATTGAATTATGAAACACTTGCATTTTATTGCTTTATCTGTGTTGTGTTCTGTGGCTGTTGCGCAGTCAGAGAAAGAGCTAAAAAAACACCGCGAAACGGTAGAGAAGTCTTGGGAGAAGGGAACGGTGGAGTGGAGTATGGATACATTATTTAACAAGGGTGCGCCTTATTGTTTGATGTACAAAGAGAAAGAACATGCCTTACTTCCACCTGATTTTACGGTGGCTGCGCTTGATGGTACGGAGCATATTTTTGTGAAGTATGATACTTATGACAAGCCCAATGTACCTGAAAATGACCCTAACAAAAAACAAGGTTTTTATACTTATAATTTCCTTAATTCGGGGAGAAAAGTAGAAACGCCTATCACGGGTTTTAGTATGACCGATGTAGTTGGCAAAATGATTGTGAAAGCTGCCTTGTTTAAGGAAGGTGTACTTGACGAAGATGCAGAGCATAAATTTGGCATGGGCTATGGCACAAAAATTACGGAAAAATACAAAGATCAAGTAAAAATTGCGGCAGGCGGCGGCGGAAATCAAGGCGGTGGCAATGGCAATAATTTGGTGGAAAGGGATAGAGATGGAATGATTATCGCATCGGGGAACAGTATCCGCCAAAGCAATGTCTTGGTTGGGAAATACTCAGAATCAACGGAAATGAATGGGGCGAAAATGATAAAGGTGATGCAGGTTTCTTCGCCAAATGGACAAGCTGTTGCAACAGCTCGAAGTACCGATATCATGGGCAAAACTTGGATTATTACAACGGCAAAAGACAACCAAAGTCATACCGTTTCGGTTTCAACCTCTGATGTTACCTACTGGAAATGTATCGCTAATTTTTTGATTCAAAGATTTTATTTATAAATTTGTTAGACCTTGCTAGGTTTTTAGAAACCTAGCAAGGTCTAACAAATAATCGCCATGATAACACTCACACCGCTTACTCGTTTTAATTGGGAAAATTATTTAAGTATTGAATTAACAGAAGCGCAACAACAATATGTGCCTTCGGTTTTATATTCCTTAGCGCAAGCCAAATTTGAAAACCTTTTTCCTTTTGGCATTGATTATGAAGGAGTTGAAATTGGTTTTTTGATGTATGGCGATTTTAATGGTATTTGTTGGCTCAATCGTTTGATGATAGATAGACGCTATCAGCAGAAAGGTTTGGGCAAACAAGCGGTTTGGGCTTTCATTCGACAAATGCAAAGCAATCCACGTTTTCGTGAAATTCGCACGAGTTATGTGCGAAACAATATAGAAGCAGCCCTTTTGTTTGAAAGTTTGGGCTTTGAAATCATCAATGAGGCACTTTCCCAAGAAATCGTGGCGGTTTTGAATTTGGATTAATGCTTTCTTGGGGATAATTTTTAACGGTTCATTTTTAGGAAAAAATAGAATATGTCTTTTGCAAGCCAAGTCATGATGAAATTGATTCAGATTTGTTTGAGAAAGTAGAAGTATTATGGGGCTGTCTAAAAAGTTCGGAACTCTTCGAAGAGTTCCGAACTTTTTACGTAGAACATAATAAAAAACAACCACAACAAATAATGTTTTTTATAAATTAGTCTTTTCGAACAGCCTCATAATAATAACTTTTCATGAGCCTATTTTTTCAAAGTTGCCTCATAATACTCAATATATTCCTTCATTTTTTTGCCACTGTAAGCAGGTTGGAAATTGGTTTGTGTAATGAAGAAAATCTTATCATTGGGCGATTTTATGATGCCCTCCCACGCCTTTTTTTCTTTGAAGGCTTTGATGTAGGCTACGGCATCAGCTTCGCTTGTAAACCCATTGATATAAGGCAGTAAATATTCATTCTCGCCATAAGTAAACACCGAAACCTTTAATTTTGAAGATTGAAAATTTTTGATATTAAAATCAGACAACTTATTTTTCAGCTCTTCTTGCGGCAAATTATTCAGATTTACCAACAACAAAATAAAATACCTTTCGCTCGGTTTAGGCTTCACAAATGCCGCATATTTTGGGTCGGTTGTCTCTATTTTAGGTTTAGGAACTTCAGGCATTGTGCTTGCACTTGGGTCAGTACCTTTCTCTTTTCCTGCGGTTTTCCCCTCTTCTTTTCCGTCTTCGCCTTCTCCCCCTTCAGGTTTTACAGGCAAATCGGCACCTGCTCCTCCCGAAATTTTCTCCAAAGCACTCAACATTTCCTCCGCCTTCTTTTTCGTTTCTGCTACTTGCGCAAAATCACGAATAATTTTTTTCAACACATTTTTTGCACTGTCATATTGCCCCAAATAACCATAAGCCAAGGCACGAATATAATACACTTTGTGCAATTCTAACTCTTTGTTGCCGCTAAATTCATTAATCAAAAAGTCGCTAAACCCAATCGCTGTTTCAAATTGACTTTGGCGATAGGCAGCAAATAAGCCTTTATAGGCAAATTGAAAATCTTGGTTTTTAGAGGCAATAGATTTAGGATCAACGCCTTGCAACAGTTGCGCATAAATACTTTTAGGGAAATTCGTGATAATAAAATCCTTATGCACATTTGCCTCATTTACTTTTCCCAAAGACTTACAACCTTGATACATAGAATAATGTGTTGGAAGCAAATGTTCGGTTTTGGGATAACGTTTGAGCAAGGTCGCAAAAGTATTCAATGCTGAATCTTGGCGGCTTAGTTTTTGGTCATACAACTGCCCCAAACGATACAAGGCATTTTCGATTTTCAAATTTGCGGTAGCCTGTGCTTCCTCCGAAAAAGGAATGTCTTTATAATAGTCGTATTTTTCGCCATACTGTTTGTACAGAACACTATCCACCTGCGCTTTTGGTTTGCCATCATTGCCTGCGAGCGTTCCATCTTCCCCAGTAGCACCATCACCTTCTTCCGAGAAATTCGCAGATTTTTTATTTCTACGCCAATTATCTTCGTTTTTTCGAATCCCCCAGAATTGTTGATATTGTAATCTTCCTTCGGAAACGGCGGCAGGATCATCAAAATACCATACCCCGCCAGCTCCTTTACCCGAATTTGCCGTAATATCAGGGTTATTCACATCAAAATTAGGGTTATTCAACTGCTCCATCATTTTTTCTTCCGCCTCTTTTTTAGCTTTTTCACGTTCTTCCGCAATTTTCGCAATCAACTTATCCAAATCTTCTTTCGGCATATTGGCAAGTTTCAACAAACTATCCTGCTCCGAAATCGTTGTCAAATACTTCACATAATCTTTCATCGTAGAAGCCACCGCCTTAATTTCCTTATATTCAGGTGAAGTAGGCGTAATGGTAGTAAATGCACTGTCATAATAAGCACTTGCTTTAGGATAATTCACATTTTCAAAATAAATCTGCCCTACTTTAAAGTAAGAAAGTGCTTTTTGGCGGGCATTGCTTGTGCTGCTTTGAATAGACTTTTTGAGCATATCCATCGCCACCGCTTTTTCCTTATTTTTTAATTGATACAAGGCATATTCATAATAAATTTGGTCTTTATAATCCAAATTTTTATCCTCTTTCAGCATTTTATCCAACTTTTTATAGATTTTTTCATCAGAAACGGGGCTTTCAGGATAAATGCGATACAAGGCAATTTGCTTAATTTTACTCTTAAATTCAATGTCATAATCATTGGTAATTTTTTCTACCTTTTGATAATGCTCCATCGCCACAGGATAATTTCCAAATTCGGTGTGCAATTGTGCCAATAAATAATGCGTTTTGGCGCGTTTTCTTTTCCCTTTAATATAGTGTAAATTTGTTTCTAATTCATTTGCCGCCAATTCATATTGCTTTTCGCGGATATATAGCATACTTTTAAAAATGGCAACTTCCCCTCTTAGGCTTTTCTTTTTCATATCGGCAGGCAAAGGAATATAGGCTTCCATTGTGTTCTTTGCCATTTCTGTATTTCCCATCATAAAATAGGTTTGCGCCTCCCAAAAATATACTTCAGGCGTGATGTTCGAACCCGCATATTTAATCAAAACTTCTTCAAAATTTTGCATCGCTTTGTCGTAACTTCCCTTGTAAAAGAAAGCCTTACCATTCAAATAACGCGCATTGTCCACCCAACGACTTTTGGGGTGTTTATACACTACTACATCATTTTTTTTGATGATTTTGTCAAACTCGGCAGCCTTTCCTTTTGCTTCTTCCTCTTTGGGTAAATGTACAACCTCAATAAAATCCGTTTCAGGAAAAGGATAGTTTTTATCTAAAGCAACGAGTTGCTCTTTAAACAACTTGTTGGCATTGTAATAACCATTAAAATAGGCAGTTGTATTGTGGTATAGCCGAGCAAAAGGGTTTGTGCTTACTTTGCTACAAGCCGTAAAAAGCGCGAGAACAGAAAAGCAAGCCAATCCACCGATAAACAGGGGAATATTTTTGAAAATTCTACTATTTTTCATAAAATCTAACATATTCTTTGTGCGTACATTTACGCAAATATAAGAAAATAGACGCTAATAATTTAGTTTGCCAAGAAAAAATATTGTATATTAACCAAAAAAAATGGAACTTTGCAGGCTAAATAAATCAGCGTAGTTGAGTTCCTTCTAAACGTAACCTAAGCTAAAATGTGTAAAATTTGTTTCATTCCCCCAGTTATTTTTATTGAATGGAAGAAATTGTAATTTTAGATAAGTAATTGGAAATCTAGCATTTATCTAAAATAATTTCAACAGCTAAGAACTTCGTCCTATTCTTTCATATGATGGAAATTTTTAGCCTCACCTTAGTTTTTATTTGCAAATTTACACAATTCAGGCGCAAGATACAGCGATATGTTGAAAAAAGTTATCCAAAATTTATTCCATCAATTAAAACGCCAATACCGTATTGCATTTATTGATGAAGATACCTTGTCTTATACGAGACAATATTCGTTTCGCCCCATAGTTATTGTGAGTGGCGTGCTTATAACTGCCTTCCTCCTCGTTGCGGGTACAGCCTCTTTTATTATATTCACGCCGCAGGTGCGCAAACATATTCCGGGTTATTCCAATCCAGAGTACGAAGTGCAGGTAAATAAAATGCAGGCAATGTTGGATACGATGCAAAAAGAAATAGATGAGCGCGATGCATTTCTGATTAGTTTGCAAAAATCGGTGGGTGTAAGCAATCCTTTTCCTAATCGTCACACAAATTTGCAAGAAGATGAAACGGCGATGACGAAAACGCAAACACAAACACAATCTTTTGCAAGTGAAGAGAAACCTAGCATTTTGCCTAAAGATGCAGGCACAAAACCTAGCATTTTGCCCGAAAATAACAGCAATGCGGCGGTTAATCCCATGAAATCGCAACCAACACCTGGCGATGCGGCACTCAAAAAGGGAGGCAAAAGTAAAGAGGCTTTGGGTTTAAAAACCTTGGTGCGCCCCGTGTTAGGGGTAATGCGCGAGCCTTTTAACCCCGGAAAATCGCATTATGGAGTAGATATTGTTACCAAAGAAAAGGAAATCGTGCTTGCGGCTACCGAAGGTGTGGTGATTTTGGCAGAGTATTCTGACGAAACAGGTCATGTAATCGGCATTTCTAGCCCTACGGGAATTGTTACTTTTTATAAACACAATAGCAAATTGCTCAAAACCAAAGGCAAATATGTTTTAGCAGGCGAACACATTGCAGTCGTAGGAAATACAGGCGAAAACTCTAACGGTCCTCACCTACATTTCGAAATTTGGCACGCAGGTATTCCCCTTAATCCTTTAGATTATTTGAATTTTGCGAAATAAAAACATAGACTAATAGACCAAAATAGAAATGAATGAGCGCAGGAATCAAACCCTTTGTTCATTCATTTTCCTTTTTTCATCAAAATTAACCCTCTAACAATCAAGCAACTAAACCTAACAAGAAAAATAATCTTACTTTTTTCATCAAAAAATTTGGTAGATTCAAAAAAAGCCCCTACCTTTGCACCACATTTTAGGAAAGGGATTATCTCTCATAACTAAAAGGTCAGGTAGCTCAGTCGGTAGAGCAAAGGACTGAAAATCCTTGTGTCGGGGGTTCGATTCCCTCCCTGACCACAAAGCGGTGCTTTTAGCATCGCTTTTTTATTTATATACTTGATTGTCAGCGACTTAACAAACCCTCTACAACCTATTATTTGTACTTTTTTGATACTGAAAGAAAAAAGGTAGCAAAATCACTAAAGGTAGAAATCGATCGGCATAGCCAAGAAAAAATCGTTATTTAGCCAATACTTACCCCTTTGCCTCTTTTAACCATTTCTGAATGTTTTGATAATCCGCTTCTAAGAATTTTTCTAATTCCTGTTCTGAAGGAAGGGCAACTTTATATTTTGATACAAATATTTGATTATCAAGTCCTGCCGTAGCATATTTTACTTTGGTTTCGCCTTTTTGGGTGCATAAAATCAAGCCGATGGGCGCGTTATCTTGCTCGCCCTGTACGCTCAAATAACAACGTTTGAATTTGGCGTTTCAACTGCGTTACACTCCAATTTCCTTTGATACATTGAATTTCGTAAAAAGAACGTTGAAGGGAATTGTCTAACCGAGTGAGTTCTACAAAATGAGAATAAGACAGATGTTGAAGCAATATATTAGGCGGAATATAGTACGCAGAAACAGCATTATTCAATTCGACAGACGCTGTCTGTCGAATTTCAAACGATTGATTATCAGCTTCTTTTAACTCGTTTATAACCATTTCTGCTAATTGTGGATAGGTCAAATAAAATTGCCGAAACAGCTTTAAATTTGTTCCCGACATTCCTTTTATTTGTTGCTTTTTTAGTCCTTCGGCTAAGGTTTCAAAAAAACGCCCCCCATAAGCCGCCTTATCCTTCCCATTTTGTTCAAATTCGACAATATAATAACCATAGATCCAATTTCGGAGGGTGTGCATTTTATTAACGGTTTTGGCTGCACCTTGCAAAAAATGCTGGTGCGTACCATTGAGCAACTACAATAAGTCTTGAAAATTCAAATCTTGATTAGGTTATTCCGTTCTGCATTTCAGTTACAATCCGCACCGTTTCCACGCTCACCCTACACACGCGCATCAGCAAGTCTATCACAATTTCCTTATAATCAGCGAATTTGTAGGTATTGAATTTTTCTGCTTCTCGCAAATTCTACACAATTCATCAAAAGTGTTTCATTCATTCTCCTTAAACAATAAAAAAAACGAAAAAATTCCTTTTGCTTTACAAATTACCTTCCTACTTTTGTTTTGAAGAAGTTTCCCTTCTATTTTAGGCGGACTTACTTAACATCATAACGTATTGAAACGCATGAACCACAACATCAACGGCAACCAAAATATCGTCATTACTGACGTGAATAATAGCCACATTACGGTCAATATTGACGGGCAAACGCAGGAGCTTCGCAATGATATGGCGGAGTTGAAGGCATTGATGCAGCAGCAAAACAAGAAAGTGCAGGTTGGCGAAAAGATTTTTAACATTGAAAGTATTGGAACTGCCAATTTCTATGAAACGGTTAATCACCATCACCATACAACGATTAACACAGAAAGCAAAAGCAGCCGCTATTTGCGTTTTTTCCTGCTCCTTTTTGTGCCTATTTTGGCGATAGGTTTTTCCTACTTTTATTACAAAAATCAACAGCTCAAAGAGCCGCTTTCGCTTACTGTTTTTCTGCAAGATAAAACGCCCAATCCCAATATTCCTTTTGAGGGAGCAACTGTTACTTTCAAATATGGAGATGAAACCAAAACAGAAACCTTTGCCAAAGAACATACTTTCAGAGGGATTCCGCCTAGCTTCAAGACCGAAGGCGAAAAAGTCAGTATTCATGCGGAAGCAAATGGCTTTTTTCCTTTGGATACGAGTTTTGTGATTACAGGGAATAATATCACTTTGCTGTTACGCAGAAATAACGATTTGGGCAAAGCCTTTGGTTATGTGATAGACGAAGAAAATAAAGCAATTGAGGGAGCAACTGTAAGCATACAAGATATTTCTGTAACAACAGACGAAGCGGGGCGTTTTACTTTGTTAATTCCTTTTGAAAAGCAAAGAGCAAAACAACGAATTGTTGCCACCAAATCAGGGTATAAAAAATGCTATGATAGGGTAACAGACATCTACCCCGATGAAGAAATTCCGATTATATTTATAAAATAAACCACTTCAAAATTATCAATCCATGAAACACACATTCACACTTTTATTTTTTTTACTGTTTGCCACTTGCACTTTTGCACAAAAACTGGAGCAAACGGGCAGGGTATGCGAGCAAAATTCGGGTAAAAAGCCTATTGCGGGGGCGAAGGTTACGTTTGATAGTGCTTTGCCGAATATTTCTGATGAGGTAGGTAATATTCGCTTGGTTTTTTCGGAGAAAAAAGCGGGGGATTGGGTTTTTATGGAGGAAGTGTATAAAAAAGGCTATGAATTGGTGAATAAAACGGAGGTGGAAAAGCTAAAACTTAGTAGCAGTACGCGCTTAGGTATAGACATTATCCTTGCCAAAGCAGGGGTAATTGATGCTGCAAAAAAGGAATATTACGCCATTTCGGATAAAAACTTAAAAGATGGTTTTGAAAGGGAAAAGAAAAAACTAAACATCGCTTTAAGTGAAGCACAAAACGCTCAAAACCAATTACAAGCGCAATACAGCAGCCTCGTGCAGCAAAAAGGCGAAGCCGAAGCTGCCAAAAGCCAAACCGCAGCACAACTAAAAGAGGCACAAAACCGCCTTGAAAAGCAAGAAAAAGCCTACGAGGATTTAGCAAAGGAATATGAAAGCCAAAAAGAAAGGTTAGATGCCCTTTCTGAAAAATTTGCACGGGTAAATTTTGATGATGTAACGCCTTTGTACAAAGAAGCCTTAGCACTTTTTAAAGAAGGAAAAGTAAAAGAGGCAATTCAAATATTGGAAGGCGCGAATTTGTCAAGCCAGACCCAAAAAATTATCGAGGCAGAAAAAGAACTTGCCAAGGTAAAAAGGGAGCAAATCGCAGCCCTTCAACTTTTGGCGGATATGTATGTTTCGCAATTTGACATTTCAAAAGCAGAAAACCAATACAAGCAAATTTATCTATTAGATAGCACCAACTTAGAGGTGCAACAAACCATCGCCGACTTTTACCGCGAAAACCACCGCTACGAAAATGCCCTGAGCCTATATCCCAAAATCATTACGCATCCACAAGTAGAGGAATGGCAAAAAGCAAATGCTTATACCTTTATGGGTGGGTTATATTCCTCCATAGGTAACTTAGAAAAAGCGATGGAACACCATACAGAAAATTTCAATATTTACCAAAAACTCTTACAATCTGATACGAAGAAAGGTTTTCACAAACACAACTTGGCAATTTCCTGCGAAAGGCTCGGTATTACATATAAGACCTTGGGTAACTTAGAGAAATCTTTAACTTTTTTTGAACAATATTATCAATTAGCAAAAGAACTTTATGAGGAAGATAAGAATAATATGAAGTACAAAAACCTGTTAGCCATTTCTTACGCTAAACTTGGTGATACCTATAACACTTTAGGTATGTTAGAGAAATCCTTGGCTTTTTTTGAACAATATTATCAATTAGCAAAAGAACTCTATGAGTCAAATCCCAACAATGTTTCGTTCAAACACAGTCTGGCGAGTTCATACCACTTCTTAGGCACTACGCATACAAATTTGGGCAACTTAGACAAGACTTTGGCTTTTTTTGAACAATCTAATCAATTAGCAAAAGAACTCTATGAGTCAAATCCCAACAATGTTTCGTTCAAACACAGTCTGGCGGTTTCATACTGCTGGCTTGGAAATACGCATACTGCTTTGGGCAACTTATCAAGGGCTTTGACTTTTTTTGAACAATATAATCAATTAGCAAAAGAACTCTATGAGGCGAATAAAAACAATGTGGCACACAAAAACTCACTAGCGATTTCTTATGAAAAAATCGGCGATACTTTTGTAACATTAAGAAAACAAGACAAAGCTTTGACTTTTTTTGAAGAGGGCAATAAATTAGCAAAAGAACTCTATGAGGCGAATAAAAACAATGTGGCGTTCAAAAACTCACTAGCAATTTCTTACGAAAAAATCGGCGACACTTTTGTAACTTTGAGAAAATTAGACAAAGCACTAGCTTTTTTTGAAGAAGACAATCAATTAAGCAAAGAACTCTATGAAGCTAATAAAAACAATGTTGAGTTCAAAAACTCGCTGGCGATTTCCTTCTCAAGGCTCGGTAATACGCATACAACTTTGGGTAACTTATCAAGGGCTTTAACTTTTTTTGAACAATCTAATCAATTAGCAAAAGAACTCTATGAAATGGAGAAAAACAATGTGGCGTTTAAAAACTCGCTGGCGATTTCCTACGAAAAACTCGGTGATACGCATACAACTTTGGGCAACTTAAATAAAGCCTTAACTTTTTTTGAGCAATATAATCAATTAGCAAAAGAACTTTACGAGACTAATAAAAACAAGCTAGCGTTCAAAAAATTGCTGGCGATTTCCTACGAAAAACTCGGCGATACGCATACTGCTTTGGGCAACTTATCAAGGTCCTTGGCTTTTTATGAACAATATTGTCAATTAACAAAAGAACTCTCTGAGGCAGATAAAAACAATGTGGAGTTCAAAAACTGGCTGGCAATTTCCTATTCAAAGCTTGGTGCTACGCATACAGTTTTGGGTAACTTAGATAAGGCTTTGACTTCTTTTGAAATAGAAACTAAGTTATTTGAAGAACTCTATGAGGCAGATAAAAACAATGTGGAGTTCAAAAACTTGTTGGCAATTTCCTACGAAAAACTTGGTGATACGCATAAATCTTTGGGTAACTTATCAAGGTCCTTGACTTTTTATGAACAAGATAATAAACGAATGAAAGAGCTTTATGAGACTAATAAAAGCAATGAAAACTTCAAAAATGGGTGGGCAATTTCCTGCGAAAAACTCGGTGCTATGTATGCTGCTTTAGGTAGCTTAGACACTGCTTTGACTTTTTTTGAACAATATAATCAATTAGAGAAAGAACTTTATGAGGCTAATAAAAACAATACTGCGTTTAAAAACTCGCTGGCAATATCCTACGCTAAACTTGGGGAAACGCAACTGGATTTGGGCAATTTAGACAAGGCTTTGGCTTTTTCTGAACAAGATTTAACATTAACCAAAGAACTCTATGAGGCAGATAAAAACAATGTGGAGTTCAAAAACTCGTTGGCAGTTTCGTATGTAACGCTAGGAAGTATTTATTTGGAGAAGAATGAACTAACTAAGGCAAAAAGCTGCTTAAAAGAAGCAAAAAAACATTTCTTGGAATTGCGCAAAATCTCACCTGAAAATGCGCAGTTTAAGCAGTATTTGGAGATAGTGCAAGAAGTTTTAAAAGATTTGTAATAGATACTACGTAGTTAGATAAATTAATTTCATTATTCAAACCCAATTCATCATATTCCCATGAAACACACATTCACACTTTTGTTTTTTTTACTGTTTGCCACTTGCACTTTTGCACAAAAACTGGAGCAAACGGGCTTGGTACGCGAGCAAAATTCGGGGAAAAAGCCCATTGCGGGGGCGAAGGTTACGTTTGATAGTGCTTTGCCGAATATTTCTGATGAGGTAGGTAATATTCGCTTGGTTTTTTCGGAGAAAAAAGCGGGGGATTGGGTTTTTATGGAGGAAGTCTATAAAAAAGGCTATGAATTGGTGAATAAAACGGAGGTGGAAAAGCTAAAACTAAGCAGCAGTACACGCTTAGGTACGGACATTATCCTTGCCAAAGCAGGGGTAATTGATGCGGCAAAAAAGGAATATTACGCTATTTCGGATAAAAACCTAAAAGAAGGTTTTGAAAGGGAAAAGAAAAAGCTAAATACGGCTTTGAAGGAAGCACAAACCGCCCAATCGCAGTTACTTACGCAATACAGTAGCCTCGTGCAGCAAAAAGGCGAAGCCGAAGCTGCCAAAAGCCAAACCGCAGCACAACTAAAAGAGGCACAAAACCGCATTGAAAAGCAAGAAAAAGCCTACGAGGATTTAGCAAAGGAATATGAAAGCCAAAAAGAAAGGTTAGATGCCCTTTCTGAAAAATTTGCGCGGGTAAATTTTGATGATGTAACGCCCTTATACAAAGAAGCCTTAGAGCTTTTCAAAGCAGGAAAAGTAAAGGAAGCGATTCAAAAATTGGAAAGTGCGGATTTGAATAAGCAAGTAAAAGACATTCAAGCGGAGCAGAGCAAAATAAGTGGGCTTGAAAAAGAATTAGCAGCGCGAAAAGATTCCTTAGCCAAAAAGAAAACGCAAACCATCGCAGCCATCTCGTTGTTAAAAGATATGTACGTTTCTGAATTTGAGATAGCCAAAGCCGAAGCAAGCTGCGACCAACTCTTCCTCCTTGATAGCACAGACTTAGAGTTACTACGAACCATAGCCAACTTCTACCGCGAAAACCACCGCTACGAAAAAGCCTTGCGCTTATACCCCAAAATTATTGCGCACCCACAAGCCGAAGAATGGCAAATTGCAAACGCTTATGGGCATATAGGAGAACTTTATACCACCATAGGCAACCTAACAAAAGCAATGGAAAACTATACAGAAGTTCAAAAGCGTTACGAAAGCCTATTGCAATCGAATAAAAAAAGTACTTTTTACATACAAAACTTGGCGATTTCGTACTCAAAACTCGGCTCTACGCATACAAGTTTGGGCAATTTAGAAAATGCCTTGAGATTTTTTGAACAATCTAATCAATTAGAGAAAGAACTCTATGAGGCAAATCCCACGAATGTTTCGTTCAAAAACGGGCTGGCGATTTCGTACTCAAAACTCGGCTCTACGCATACAAGGTTGGGCAATTTAGAAAATGCCTTGAGATTTTTTGAACAATATAATCAATTAGAGAAAGAACTCTATGAGGCAAATCCCACGAATGTTGAGTTCAAGCTGAATCTAGGGTGGTCAAATCAATTCTTAGGAATTACTCATACAGCATTAGGAAACTTAGATGATGCTTTGTTTTTTTACGAAACAATGAATAAGCTATTTGAAGAACTCTATGAGGCAAATCCCACGAATGTTGAGTTCAAAAACGGGCTGGCGATTTCGTACTCAAAACTCGGCGATACGCATACAAGTTTGGGCAATTTAGAAAATGCCTTGCGATTTTTTGAACAACGAAATAGATTAGGAAAAGAACTCTATGAGGCAAATCACACGAATGTTGAGTTCAAAAACGGGCTGGCGATTTCGTATTATAAATTAGGCGTATTTAGCAGAGATAAACTACAAGACAAAACAAAGGCAAAAAGCTATTTCCAACAAGCCGAAGCCCTGTGGAGGGAGCTTGTCAGAGATGCACCGCAGTATGTTGATTTTCAAAGGTTTTTGGGAATCGTGCAAGGGGATTTGGAAGGGTTGTAAGGTTTTCCCTTATTTGCTCGCAGGGGCAAGCCTTTGGTTTGTACTATTTTTGAAATAAAAATATACCGTTCCTAAATCAGTTTCAAAATTTAATTCAGCAGAATCCACACAACAAACGTTTTAAAATAGCAGTTGTGTGGATTCTGCTGAATAAGAAAAGACAAAAAATTGATTTCTATTTAGGAACGGTATAGTACAAATCAAAGAGGCTGTCTAAAAAGGCTCAATCACAAAAAATATTATCCATTGTGATTGCTTTTTATTATGTTCTACGCAAAAAGTTCGAAATTCTTCGAAGAGTTCCAAACTTTTTAGACAGCCCCTTTGATTTTTGGAGGAGCATCCATGCTCATATCTTCCAAAAAGGGCTATTTCACCCAAAAAGGAAATCATTTGGGGAAATATTTATTCAAACCGTTTCTTAAACACAAAAAGCGAAATTTTATTGTGTTATCGCTTGTGCAAATGCTGCTATGCGCAAGGCGTGGAGCTGCCCTAAGTGCGAATTTTGCAACTAAATCCTGCAAATCTTCGTATATTGCCCCCAAAATGGAAAAAATGAAATATTCACACCCAAACACCTATACAAAACTTGGTTTTGATATTATTTTACAAGAAGCACAAAAAAAGGCAGTGAGCGAAGATGCGCGGGAGGTATTGGCGCAAACGCAACCTTTTTCGGAGACAGAAACGATTTTGACGGAGTTACGCAAGGTGTCCGAGTTCAAAGATTTATTAGAATATGACGATGCTTTTCCTTTTAGTGGCTTTTCTTCGATGACTTTTATTTTACATAAGGCATCTGTTGAAGGTAACTGGTTGAATACAGAGGAGTTACATCGTTTTTATAAATGGATTTTGATTGTAAAAGCTGTCCGCAACTTTATCACAAAACGGAAAGAAAAATATCCTGAATTAGAAAAATTGATAGGAAGCGTTCCCTTTGCCGAGCATATTATCAAGGAAATTGAAGTAATTTTAGATGAAACGGGCAACATTCGGGACAATGCTTCGCCTGCTTTGCTTTCGATTCGAAGAAGTATAAAAGAAGTTGCCGCCGACTTGCGAAAGGTGTTGTATCGTATTTTGCGCCATGCAAACGACAACAACTGGAGCGTAGATAAGGAAATTACGATTCGAAATGATAGGTTGGTGATTCCTGTCAAAGCGGAGGCAAAAGGGCGAATTTCGGGCTTTATTCATGACATTTCGCAATCGGGCAACACGATTTTTATGGAGCCTACCGAGTCTTTGATTTTAAACAACAAACTCAAAGAACTTCATCTGCGCGAACAGAATGAAATCATCGAAATTTTGACCCAAATTACCGAGAAAATTGGCGAGCAAGTCGAAAACCTATTGCATTTTAAAGACGTAATTACGGAGATTGATATATTGCGAGCGAAGGCATTGCTTTCGATAGAACTCAATGCAGTCATGCCTAAAATTCACCCGAATGGGCAAAGAATTGTGTATAAAGAGGCGAAATTTCCTTTGCTGCAACTGCGTGCCAAAACGCAAAAATTTGAGGTTGTTCCCCTCAACTTGACGATGGAAAAGAAAAACCGCATCATTCTGATTTCGGGACCTAATGCGGGCGGAAAATCTATTTCCTTGAAAACCATTGGTTTACTGCAACTCATGCTGCAATCGGGTTTTCTGATTCCCGTTGATGAGCGTTCCGAATTTCGCTTTTTCGATTCCTTGTTTATAGATTTGGGCGATGAGCAATCCGTTGAAAATGACCTTTCTACCTATACTTCTCACCTTGCACAAATGCGCAACATGGGCGATAACATGAATCATCGCTCTTTGTTTTTGATAGATGAATTTGGGGGCGGAACTGACCCGCAACTTGGGGGCGCGATTGCAGAGGCATTTTTGGAGCGTTTTGTGCGACAAGGAGCTTACGGTATTATCACTACGCATTATGGCAATTTGAAGGAATATGCCCAAGCAACTGACGGAATTGGCAATGCCGCGATGGAATTTAACCGCGAAGAGCTAAAGCCGACTTATCGCTTGATGGCAGGTTTGCCTGGGCGAAGTTATGCTTTTGAAATTGCGCAAAGAGTGGGCGTGCATAAAACAATTCTTCAAAAAGCGAAGCAGAAATTAGGGACAGAGCAAATTACTTCCGAGCAGCTTATTTCTGATTTGGAAAAGAAAAACCAAACTTTAACGAAGCAAGTAGCTGAAAATGAGCGAAAAGCGAAAGAACTCGCGCAATTACAGGCAAAATATGAGGAGCTAAAACTCAAACTTACCATAGACAAGCAAAAAATTATAAATGAGGCGAAAGCCGAAGCGAAAAAGCTCATTCAGGAGGCAAATAAAAAAATTGAGCAGACGATTCGAGAAATTCGAGAAAGCGAGGCAGATAAGGAATTGACGAAAAAGCTGCGCAAAGAATTGGAAGAAGCTACGCCTGAAATGGAGGAAATCGAATTGCCTGTGAATCCCAAAGAACAGCCGAAAGAGGAAGTAGGTGGATTGAAAGTGCTTGAAAATGAGGAAATTGTAGTAGGAGATTGGGCAAAATTAAAAACGTCTCCTTCTTATGGAAAAGTCTTAGAACTGCAATCGAATCGCTGTGTGGTGGAAATTGGAGATGTTCGTATGAAGTTGAAACTCAATCAAATTGTAAAAATTGAGCCGCCAGCCGAAGCATTGAAACAAAAAGTAAAAGTGGTGGCAACTTCTCGCCTTGAAAAAATGAAGGAAGTTTCTACGAAAATAGATGTGATGGGTATGAGAGTGGAAGAAGCATTGCCTTTGATTGAGAAAAAAATGGACGATGCGCTGTGGGCGGGTTTGCACACGGTTAGCATTTTACATGGAAAAGGAACAGGCGCGCTCCGCGATGCGATTCGCAAACATCTCCGCGACCAACGCTATGTGATTTCGCTTGCCGATGCACCTTATAATGAAGGCGGCGATGGCTGGACAATTTGTTCGTTGAAAAACTAAATATCCAGTGAATAGTGAAGAATGAATCGTGTATAATATTGGGAGAAAAACCACAAAGTCGAAGAAATTCTAGCACAAAGTTTCACAAAGAAAAAGACTTTAACCCTTAGATCTGATAATCAACAACTTTAATCATTATGCATTATTAATTATCAATTACTTAACGTATTCATTGCCAAATATTTAAACGAAAAAGTACGAAACGTTTTGAAGCGTTTCGTACTTTTTTCGTTTATCTGTTTTTTGTTTTTACTTTGCGATGGTTTTTATAAACTTAAATACGTGAAAATCACTGTATTGGTCTATTTCTATATTGTCCATAATGGAACGAATGAGCAAAATTCCCATTCCTCCCTTGTTATGGGTTTTGATTCTTTCTTCGGTAGAGGAAGGTTGAAATTGGTCAATGGCAAAGGCTCTTCCTGAGTCTTTGAGTTCGATACACAAGTCATCTTCTTGCATATACATTGCTAATTCAATGGTTTCCAATTCATTACAATTATGCTGATGCACAATAGAATTGCAACAAGCTTCATCTATCGCCAGCACAATTTGGTCAGAAAGTCGTCCTCCAATTTCAAGCGCGTATAGGTTGTTTCTCACGAAGTCGCGGATAGTTGGCAGGTTACTTTTTGTACAATTTACTTGAAGTTGCGCTCTCATTTTTCTGTTTCTGTTAAAATTTTTTCTGCTTCTAAATTATCGGATACAATGGTTAAGAGTTGGTCTAACCCTAAAAGTTCAAACACATCGAAGATATTTGCTCGCATATTAGAGAAAATAAGTTTCCCCTTTTTTTCCTCTAATTCCTCCAAATAAGAAACAAATACCCCTAAACCCGCACTCGAAATATAAGTCATTTCGCTGCAATCCAAAAGGATTTTTACGGAATTAGCCGCAATTAGTTCGCCGATTTTATCATCTAAATGAATCGAAGAATTAGCATCTACTTCCCCTTTTGGGACAATCACCACAAAATTTGGTTGATTGATTTGAATAATTTCCATGATATATATTTTTACGAGAATCGTTTAGAAAAGTTTTAACAAAAAGCAAGGATTTAGGAGATTCGTGTAAGGTTTATGTGCAATTATGAACTATTTCTTCAGAAAAAGCCCACAAAGTTATCATTTTTAAGCCTTTAATACAAAAAAAACGCACAAATAACGATTTTAATAAATTACAAAAATCGTATTATCATTAAGGTCAAATCATCATGTTTGGGTGTGCCGCCCACAAATTTATGTAATTGTTTTACGATGATTTCTAGCAAATCTTTTGCCGCTACATGGCGATTTTTAAAAATTAATTCCTGCAAACGCTCATTGCCAAATTCTTCCTTTTCTGCATTCCTTGCCTCTGTAATTCCATCGGTATAAAGCACCATAAAATCGTTAGCATGGTAAGTAATTTCTTCTGGATTTTTTACCAGTTTAGAAAAAGTCTTGGGTTTGCTAATACCTAAGCCCAAAGTCCCTTCGCGCAGAGAAAGTAACTCATCTTTTCGGCTATTGTAATACAAAGTTGGGCAATGTCCTGCGCGAATAAAGGACAACTGCTTTGTGTTCGTATTTATTTGTAGGTAAGTCAAAGTCATAAACAAAGATTTCGGCAAGCAACTTATCAGCGATTGATTTGCCGTAATAATCACGTCTTTTACCGATAAATCCATGTTGGCTAGGGTATGAAAAATACCTTTAAACTCTGCCATATAAAAAGCGGCAGTTGTGCCTTTTCCCGAAATATCGCCTACTGCCACCTTAAATAAATCCCCTTTTTGCACAAAATCATAATAATCTCCGCCTACTTCATCTGCATTTTGGTTATAGACATGAAGCTCAAAGGCTTGATTTTGAGGAAGTTTCTTTGGCAATAACTCATCTTGCACTTCTTGTGCAATTTTTAAATGCTCACGATAACGCTCTAGGGCAATGGCATTTTTTACAATTTTTGAATTTTCGATGCTAATACCTGTTTGTTCTGCAAAGCTGACGAGATTTTGAATGACATGCTCTTCAAACGCATCGCCATATTCCTTTGCAATGATGATCGTACCAAAATTATGATTGCTAGAATAAATGGGAACACAAATCAGGCTAAAATCTTTTCCCCAAGAAAAAAAAGGAATGACACGGCGTTTTTTTGTGTTTTTTACCAAGAAAAATTTGCGATTTTCAAGCACATTTTCCCGCAAATTTTCATCATCAACATAAGGCAGCACTTCGATAGGAGCTTCTCCACGTTGATGCTTACAAATCCAGCTTTCGTCTTTATCCCGCAGGTGAATCCAGCCCCATTGCGCATTTGCGGTGAGCAAAGAGCCGTGAATTAAACTTTCTAAAATGTCTCGATTATCGCTATTTGCCTGAATATCAAGCACCACCTTATTAAAAGAAGAAAGTACATTATTTTTGATTTCAAATGCGGAGGAGGTCGGAATGTTGATAAAAAGAATGAGGGCAGAAATAATCGCATAAAAAGTGCAAAATGAGCCTAAACTATCAAACAAGAAGTTGTTATTTTCCCGATTTCCATATTCAAAAATGGAAGCAAGATAAACCCGCATAAAAAAGAAAAAGACAAAAAAGACGAGGAGCAGCACAAAAGCACCTAAGACTTTGAGTTTTTCTTGGAAAGATAAATAGGTAGTCCATTCATTATCAATAGATAAGGCAAAAGCAACTAGCACCACCAAAGGCGAAAATCCGAAAGTAAGATAACTATTGAGCGTTTCTCCTGTAAGGCTTTGAGGAATACCTGTTAAGAGCAAGGCTACCAGTGTAAATGCCCTGAACACGCTCCAAGCTGCGACTTTTCTGCGACTTTTTTGGTATAAAACGAAGCGCCGAAAGGTAAAAGTAGCCCAAATGAGAAAAAAAGCGATCGCTGCATTGCTAATGCTATATAAAATAGGGCTGACGTAATCAGCGTTGATTAAGCGAGGTTTGAAGGAATAGTTAAAAAAGACGAGTACCGTGATGATAACCAAACTTAATAGCCCTACCGTAAACAATCGCCACATACTTGGCAGGGGTTTAAACTCCTCCGTAGATTCTTCGAAGAGCTTGGAAATCAACAACATCAAAGAACCATAATAGGTAAATTTTAACAGTCCCAAAGAACTATCTCCCATCGGTAAGAATTGTATGCCCATAGATTGCCCTATCCCGCCATCTATGCAATAGAACAGCGTGAGCAGTACCCAAGAAATTCCAGATACAAAAAAGGCAATATATTTCAGTGTTCTTGATGTGAACATGGCTCAATTTCCCCTAAAAAAGAAGGGATTTCAGGCGCAATTTACAGGTTTTTTTTGAAAAATGCGGAAGATTTTCGGAGCTTACTCATTTTACATGACTCTGCATGATTTCTTTTGCATTATTCTTCCATTAAAGCTTTCATTTTTTTGCTTTGCTCCTCACTTGTCCAGTCGGTTTTGTCCCTTGCTGCTTGCACGAGATTTCCTTTTTTGTCAAAAAGATAGGTTTGTGGAATGTAAATAATGCCGTTTTCCTTCAAGCTTTTGCTTAATTTCACAAATTGAAAAGGTAAATTGGGGCTTTCTGCCAAAAATGCTTGTTGTCTTTCGAGTGATTCGTCAGACGCAAAAACAAAAACGACCTTCTCATTTCCTTGATATTGTGCAGCTAATTCTATCAATTTCGGCATTTCTACCAAACAATCGCGACACCAAGTTGCCCAAAAATGGAAAAACACCACCTTGCCTTGATATTTCTCCCAATTAACCTTATTTCCCTGAAAATCAGTAGCTTCAATTTTCTCTATGGCAATTTTTGAGGGATTACAAGCTGAAAACGCCAAAATGACGAAAAACAAAATAAAATATCTCATATTTAATCTTAATGGATAATTAATAATTGAGAATGGATAATTGTGTTCATTATTCACTATAAATTATTCACTCTTTTTTAACCTCTGCGCTTTTTTAAAATCTCGGCAATGAAAATGCTGTTTCTTAAGCGTTTACGTTGCGCTTCTCTTTCTTTATGCGTGCTAACTTTTACAGGTTTTACTTCTTCTTCCACCTCCATGGGCTTGTTTTCAGTCCTTGGTAAAGGTTCAAATGCTTTGGGTTTTGCTTCTTCTTTTTTCCCTGTGTTTTCTGTATTGGGAGCTTCTTTGGGAATGTATTGCACAAAAGGCATACTATCCCTTGATTCCCAGATTTTATTTTCCATATAATATCTTGCCCAAATTGCAAAAAACAGCAAAAAGAGCAAGGCAAGGACAATCAATAACAAGTAAAATGCCGTCATATTTTTCGGTAGAAGCGAAATGCGTGCTACAAAATTAAGAAAAAAAGCCTAACTTTGTGGAAGAAAAAGCTAAAACACCTACATTTATTGTGTTCTCATGAAAACATATTTTCTCAACATAAAACGCACACTGATCGGCTTATTTGTGGGTTTGTACCATACGTGGCAGCATTTTCGCAAATTAGAAGCCAAACGAAAAAGCGTAAATGTGCAGGCTACTAATTATTTTGAGCAAGCAAATAAAGCCGTTACCATACAATATCCCAAAGAAAGTATCCCTGTTCCCGACTTGGGTCGCTACCGACTCGACATGGAAACAGAAGATTGTATTGTGTGCGATAAATGTGCGCGAATTTGCCCTGTGAATTGTATTGACATTAAAGGAACAAAAACGGATGAAGATTTGGGGCATACTTCTGATGGCTCGACAAAACGTTTATACCTCAATACCTTTGATATTGACATGGCAAAATGTTGTTTTTGCGGTTTATGTACCACCGTTTGCCCAACCGAGTGCTTGACAATGACGAAAGTCTATGATTTTAGCGAATACGAGCGCGAAAACTTCATCTATCAATTTGGAAAAGACAAAAAATAAGCCCCCCTATTTTTACGAAAAGCGAATTATTGCCCTCACTTTTTTGCTTAAGATTAGCTATTTTTTAGCGGCAATTTTCGCAACGTATATAGGAATCTGTAAAATTCCTCTCACCGCGAATCCTTATTCGTGGCTTTATATCTTTTGTGGGGGCGATACGCTTTGGTATCACAGCCTTTACGATTGTGGCTATGAGATTTTGCCCAATTTACACGATTTTCAAACCGAACAGTATAATTATGCCTTTTTCCCGCTGTATCCTTTAGCAATTAAAGCGCTTGCTTGGCTCACACAAAGCTCCTTTTTCCCTGCGGCTTTTCTTTTTTCCCTTTTTCTTTCGCCGTTCACTTTTTTGCTTTTTTTTCGGGTGATGCAGCATTTTGTGGAAAACGAAAAAGAGGCTTTTCAGGCTGTTCTTGCGCTAATGCTTTTCCCTTTTCATTTTTTCTTTTCCGTTTATTATACCGAATGTTTGTTTCTCGCCTTGATGATGGGGGGATATTGGAGTATTTTGAACAAAAAATGGGGCATTTTGGCACTTTGCATTGCAGGCTTGGCACTCACTCGCCCAAATGGAATCGTTACGGCTTTTGCTTTGTATCTTTTTTACCTTTGGCAATCAGATATTTTTCCACTTTCACGCTTTTTTCAACAAAAGCGCCCTTACTATCCCTACCTTATAGCGCATCTTGCTTTCGCCTGTGGCTTGGCGGCTTTGGCTTGGCACTGCCACGAACTCTATACCGTTACGGGAGATTATTTTATTTTTAGCAAAGCAGCGGCGGCTTGGGGCAGAAAAACGACTCTTCCTTTCGCTTCCCTTTTTAATCAAGGAATTTTAGCAGTACAGGTTAATTCCGTTTTTTGTATTATTTATACTTTGATTGCTTTGTTTGGGCTGCGAAAATTTCCCTTTCCCCTTCAATTTCTTGTGTGGATAAATCTATTACTCATCGTAAGCACAGGCCAAATGATTTCCATTCC
>JBJXHA010000426.1:0-11154 GCA_046160275.1 Bacteroidia bacterium
AAGTGGGTATTTCGGAGGCAAACATGATTGGTCTGGCGGCAGGCTTGGCGATTGCGGGCAAAATTCCTTTTACAGGAACTTTCGCTAACTTTTCGACAGGTCGTGTGTATGACCAAATTCGTCAATCGGTTGCATATTCAGGCAAAAATGTAAAAATTTGCGCTTCTCATGCAGGCTTAACTTTGGGCGAAGATGGCGCAACGCATCAAATTCTCGAAGATATTGGCATGATGCGCATGTTGCCGGGTATGGCGGTGGTAGTTCCTTGTGATTATAACCAAACGCGCCTCGCAACTTTGGCTTTGGCGGATTGGGAAGGACCTGTTTATTTGCGTTTTGGTCGTCCAAAAGTAGAAATTTTCACTCCTGCCGAAGACCCTACTTTTCAAATTGGGAAGGCACAAGTGTTAAAAGAAGGAAGCGATGTAACAATTATTGCCTGTGGGCATTTGGTGTGGCAAGCGATGTTGGCGGCAGAAATGTTGGCAGAGCAAAGGATTTTTGCGGAAGTGATTAACCTTCATACGATTAAACCGATTGATAGTGAGGCGATTCTTGCTTCTGCTAAAAAAACGGGCTGTGTAGTAACTGCCGAAGAACATAATATTTTGGGCGGAATGGGTGATGCCGTAGCGCACGTTTTGGCGCAACATTTTCCTTGTCCACAAGAATATATTGGTACAAAAGACACATTTGGCGAAAGTGGTACGCCCGAACAATTGATGAAAAAATACGGATTAGATGCAGAACATATTGTAAAAGCAGTAGAGGCTGTGCGCAAACGCAAGTAAGGTTTTTAGCTGTCTAAAAAGTTTGCAAATCTTTGAAGATTTGCGAACTTTTTAGCGTAGAACATAATAAAAAAAATCAAAACAAATAACTTCTTTTGTAAATTAGCCCTTTTGGACAGCTTCTAAATATTTGTTAGCCATTTCCCTCTTAAGTACTTTATCAAAAGTATCAAGGTTTTTAAATCATTATAAGCATTTGATAATCAACAACTTTAATCATTATCCATTTTTCATTATTAATTATCCATTACTTAATATTCCTTCTTAAATCGCTTATCATTCAAAAACTCGGTATCGGTCAGCGTTTTTAAGAAAGCAATGATATTTGCCTGCTCGGTTGAAGTGAGAGGAATGCCGACTGTTCCACTTTGCTTTAAAGAAGGGTCTAATGTAGGCATATCATACACTTTATTGACATAGTGATTCAACACCGATTCCAAGGTACTGTATCGCCCGTCGTGCATATAAGGATAAGAAACCTCTATGTTTCGCAAAGAAGGGACTTTAAACTGATACAGTTCATTCAAATTATAGGTAATCATATATCTCCCCGAATCGGCAGGAGAGGAAGGTTTTAAGCCATTGTTTTTATAAGAAAAATCGCTAAATAACTCCCCTTTGTGACAACTTGCACATTTTTGTTGAAATAAACTCATGCCTGCCGTTTCTTCCGCACTCAACGTTACTTCCCCTTTTTTATATTTGTCATATTTTGCATTAGCCGAAACCAAAGCATTCATAAATTGAGAAAAAGCCTTTCCTAATAATGCCGTTGTTAACTCAGATGTATCTTGAATGTTAAAAACGTCTTTAAATTTGCCAAAATAGGTAGGACTTCTTCTCAAGCGATGCAGAGCTTCTGTCCAAGACAAATCCATCTCCACTGGATTTTTGATGGGACCTAAAGGTTGCACATCTAAATTTGCTGCCCCTCCGTCCCAAAAAAAAGAAGAATGCCACGCCAAATTCTGGATGGGGGGTGTATTTCTTGTCCCCAATAAATCTCTTACCCCATGACTCAAATCATGCCCAACGTGCGCAAAAGCTCCATTTTGTTGATGACAAGAAGCGCAAGAAATTGTGCTATCAATTGATAAAATCGGGTCGTAAAACAAAGCTTTCCCTAATTTGAAACCTTTATCAGTTACCTCATTTTGGCTAAATTGATAAACAGGCGCGGGAAATTGACTGGGAAATGTCATGCTTACGGGTGGGTCTGGTGTAACGTCAGTACCTGTATTACAAGCACTTAGCACAAGTCCAGCAAGCACAGCAATAGAAAAGATAAATTTTTGCATATTTACAAAAGTATGGGGAGATGAATAGAATGTATGCTAAAAACGCAAAAAAAAGAAAAAAGGTTGACACAATAAAAAAGAGGCGAACTTTTGACAGTTCCCCTCTTTTTCTATTGTCAAAATAGAAGATTCGTTTTTTATCAACTTTCTCCTATTCGCTAATTACATACCGATAGCTTTATCCACTTCGCCGCTCATCAATTTCGTGTTCACGATAATTTTTTCGTTTTCAGCGATGATTGAGTTATTGGTTTTAAATTGCTCTTCGTTGCGTGAAATTTCAGACTCATTTGCCTCAACACGCTTACGATTTGCCGAAATAATTTGCTTATTTTGGTTCATCATAATTTGGTCAAATTTAGCAAGTTCTCTATTTTTCGCTTCGATTTGCTCGTTCAAGGCAATCAAATCAGCAGCTTCAGCTTTCAATTTTTCGATTTGCGCTTTTAACTTTTCGTTATCTGCTTTCATTTGCTCATTTTTTCTTTTAAGCTCATCATTGTCAGACATCATACGCACAGTTAATGCTGCTAACTGACTTTTCAATGCTTTCAAAGATTCTTTGCTTTGAGAAAGTAAATAGCCTTGGCTCATGTTACGTTCTGAAACCCCTTTTCTTGTCAATTTATCTTCTTGTGCAAAAGAAGCGGTAGCAAATAACATCACAAAGCAAAAAGTTAATACCCAATTTACGTACTTCATAAGTTTGAAAAAATTTAAACGTTAATAATTATAATAAATATTTGATTACAATGAAAGACTAAAAATGAGGTGAAGGCAAGTGGTTTGTGTTCCCTCAATTAACTCATATCCACACAGCTTATTCTCATTCTTAGCCCTTTTACGAACTCATAATACAAAAAGTTGGGATTCGTTACAGGCAAAAAAGGCTACTGTGTCAAAATTTTGAACAAGTGTGTGCTTTATTTCAATGCAATGGCTTTATCTAATTGCGCAACGAACGCATTTGCCTCATTGATAAAGCGTTCATTATCAGCAATCATCATCTCGTTTTGCATCACTTGTTGATTATTTTGTGTAACGACAAGATTATGTTGCATCATTTTTTTCTCATTCAGGTCAATGAGTTTTTGATTTTGCTCCGCCAATAACTTATCAAACAAAGCCATTTGCTCACTATTTGCCAATAATTGTTGGTTTTGCTTGCGAATCAATTCCGTTTCTTGTGCCAGCTTTTGACTTTGCAACTTCAATTTATCATTCTCGGTTTTCATGCGCTCATTTCTCATTTTCAAGTCATCATTGTCTGCAGCCAAATTGCTGATACGCAACACCATTTTTTGTTTAAGTGCCACTAAACTTTCTTTGCTACCCGACAAGAAATAACCTACATTTCCTTTTGAAACCATCGCCTCATCCATATTTGTTATTTTTGCATTAGGTGCAGCAGTCGATTTAGGGGTAGGAGTCCCTTGTTTAGGTTTAGTAGGTTGCCCTTGTGCTAACCCTGATGTTGCCAAAAATAAGGCAGATGCAAATATTACATTTCTAAAAATAAGCATAAGAATTAAGATTTTTACCCTTAATGAAATAAACGGTAAATATAAAAAATTATTGGACATAATCTGAATTATTTGTTACCTTTTATGAAATTTTCTTCTAAAAGGTAACAGGCGTTTAAACAAAAAAAGTAAAAATTAACTTGGCTTTTTGAGGGAAAGTTTTTTTCTATGCGCGAAAGTTTGTAATTTGTCGCACAAAATTTATGTTAAGCAATTCACATTTTATGAAAAAAGCACATTTTTTGCTGCTGCTATGCTTTGTTATAGCAAATACAGCCATCTTCGCCCAAAAAAGCGGTTCTTCCTCGCCTCGTAATGTTATCAAAATCAATCCTTTTAGTTTTATTGGGCGCAACCTTTCTCTTTCTTATGAGCGTGCATTAGGAAATCATTTTTCGGTGCAACTACAAGGAGGCTATTTTTTGCAAAACCGTTTGCCACAAGCTTGGGTAGATAAAATTTGGAAAGGAGATGCAAGCGCTGCCGTTAAAGTAGAAGAGCCTTACTTTTGGGGATATACCATTACGCCCGAAGTGAGATGGTATTTTTTACCCATGCAACGTTCCCCTAAAGGTTTATACCTTGCTGCATATTTGCGTCATTATCAATATGGTATGAGAATGAATGGCTCATTTACATATCAAGACCCGCCGCCACTTCCACCTACGAATCATACGGCAGAAGTCGTGATAAAGGCTTCTTATTTTTCTTTTAAGCCAGGGTTACAATTGGGTTATCAATTCTTGTTGGGTGATAGAGTTTCTTTGGATATGTTTTTGGGCGGAAATGTTGGCGGAGGGGGGGTACAATTTTCATTGTATAGTGATGTCATTCAAGATAGATATGATGCGTTGATTGATGACGTGAAAGCACAAATTCAATTTCCTGGTCTGTTTTCCCTCTTAGAAAAACCAATTTATAAGGCAATAGACAAACTTTTGCCCCAACAAAACCTCAGCACTTTGCGTGCAGGCACAGGTTTTACCGATGGAATGATAAGAGGCGGCTTAACTTTAGGGGTCGCATTTTAAGGGATAGGTGATAATTGGAAATTAAGAACGGAGATTTATTGTCAATTCACCCCTATCAATAATCAACTAATTTATTTATTTTCAACATATTTTATTTCTTATGGCAGTATTAGAAAACGTTCTACAACATTTTAGCGGACCTGCACTTTCTGCATTGAGTCAGCAATTAGGTACAGATGAAAATCAAGCACAAAGCGCACTTCAAAGTGCCTTGCCTTTGATTGTATCTGCATTAGCGCAAAATTCATCGCAAACAGGTGGTGCAAGTGCCTTGTCAAATGCCTTAGACCGCGACCACGATGGAAGCATTTTAGATGACGTATTGGGCTTTGTTACGAACTCGCAAGGCGGTAGTAGCATAGGAATGAGCATCTTAAAGCACGTACTTGGGGGCGAAGGCGAACAAAAAAGAAGTGTTGCAGAGCAGGCGGTAAGCCAATCTAGTGGTTTAAATATGTCGCAAGTAGGCACTTTGCTTTCTTTTCTTGCTCCTGTTGTATTGGGATATTTGGGAAAAACAAAACAACAAAATGGTTTAGACGAGAGTGGGCTTGCGGGTCTTTTATCTCAAGAAAAACAAGCGCAAAGTGAGCAAGGTGGCTTGATTGGTACTTTGACAAATTTGTTAGATTCAAACAATGATGGTAACCTAATGGACGATATTGGTGGCTTGATTGGTAAGTTCATGAAATAACCAAACCATCGGTTTCAAACTATTTCCCTTGTTTTCGCAAGAAAGCAAGGGAAATTTTTTATTTTTGTGGCAAATTCTCGCATCATGCTAAAAAAAGTAACTGCACTGTTTTTCATTTTGGGGATAAGCCTGCACTTATTCGCACAAAATTATCCTTTTAATGGACCGATGTTAGGCTATAACAGCCCTACCGAAACTATGTTTTGGATACAAACACATCAGGCGGCAAAAGTGCAATATCGCTATAAACCTTTGGTGGGAACGACAGACTACCAACGAAGTGAGACATTTTTCACAGAACAAGCCACTGCTTTTACAGCAAAAATGTTGCTCAAAAACCTTAGTCCTAATACGGTTTACCAATATCAAGTTGTGCTAAATGACAGCATTATTCAAACGGAAAAGCCTTTTACATTTCGCACCCAACCTAGCGATTCGTTGTATGATTTGAAGATAATTACGGGAAGTTGCTCCAATATTAACGACAAAAGTTTGCCCACAAGTTCTAAGCGCATGATAGGACAGGCTTGGGGATACTCGATTTTTGAGCGAATGGCGAAACGAAAACCCGATTATATGGTTTGGTTAGGAGATAATATTTATCTTAGAAATAACGAATGGAGCTCCGCAGAGGGCTTTAATTATCGCTATACACATACCCGAAGCTTGAAGGAAATGCAGCCACTTTTGCGTGCTACCAATCATCTTGCAACTTGGGATGACCATGATTATGGGGCAAATAATGGGGATATGACCAACAAAACAAAGGACTTGGCAGCGGCAGCTTTTCAACAATTTTGGGCAAATCCTAGTACACACCCCCAAAACAAAGGCGGCATTTACTTTGATTATCAAGTGGCTGATGTGCATTTTTTCTTGACAGATGACCGTTTTTCTCGTTCACCCTATACCCAAGCAAATAGTAAAAGTAAAGCCTTTTTAGGAAAAGAGCAATTAGATTGGTTGCTGAAAGGTTTGCGTGAAAGTAATGCAAATTTTAAATTAGTTTGTATTGGTACGCAAGTTCTTAGTGATAATCAGATGGCTTATGCAGAATGTTATGGAAAGCATTATCCTACGGAATGGAAATATTTGATGGATAAAATTGCGGAGTATAAAATTAATGGGGTATTTTTCCTCAGTGGCGATATTCATCATTCTGTTATGTCGAAATATCAACGCCCTGACTGTTATCCTTTGTATGATTTGACGGTTTCGGCTTTCACCTCTTTCTTTAATCCTTTTTTTGCTACCGAAAATGGGCGTAAAGTACAAGGAACTTTTTATCCTTTTCATAATTTTGCCGAGCTTTCTTTTACAGGAAACCAAGAAAATCGCAAAATGATTATCACTTTGCGCAGCAAACAAGGCTGGCGAATTTGGCGCAAGATTGTTCCTGCAAGTAGGTTAACTTTCAAATAATCAAAGGATTCCAAAATTCCTATCACCTTTTGAACTAAAAGAACATGATAAACATAGGCTATGGCGTTGCCGATTATAAAATGATGGTTAAGTATGGAATGTACTATGTAGATAGGACACAATTTCTTCATGTCTTAGAAACGAGTAACGCTCCTTACACCATTTTCTTGCGCCCCAGAAGGTTTGGAAAATCCTTGTGGATTTCGGTGCTGCAATATTACTATGGTATTCAATTTAAGTCTGAGTTTGAAGCACTTTTTGGCAATCGCCATGTAGGGAAGAAACCCACAGCCCTTGCGAATAGTTATTTTATCCTTCGTATGAACTTTAGTGGCATAAGTACCGATAGTGAGAAGGAATTGAAGGAAGATTTTGTAAAAGTTGTAAGAAGTAGTATTGAGAACTTCCTAACGGATTATGCAACTTATTTCGACAAAGAAGTAAGGGAAACCATCGTATCCGAAAACACTGCCCATTCCTTAATGAAAATATTCTTTCAAGAGATAAAACACCTTCCTTACAAAGTATATTTGTTGATAGATGAATATGACCATTTTGCAAATGAACTCATTTCCTTCAAAAAAGAGGTATTTATCAAGGCTGTTACCAAAAATGGTTGGGTACGTAAGTTTTATGAAACTTTGAAAAACGCAGCAAATGAGGGAATCGTAGAAAAGATGTTTATTACAGGGGTTTCGCCCATTACTCTCGATTCGCTTACCAGCGGGTTTAACATAGGTAGCCACCAATCACAAGATTTTGCCTTGCATAATTTGATGGGTTTTACAGAGGAGGAGGTAATGGATATATTAAAAGGAATAGATGCCCCGACTGAACAGTTGTCTTATTTGATGCTCATTCTCAAAGAATGGTACAATGGTTATTTGTTTAACCCTGATGTAACAAATAGGCTCTACAATTCGGATATGGTCTTGTATTTTGCGAAGGAATATGTTAGCAGTAAAAAAATTCCACGCAGGTTGTTAGATGTAAACATTGCCAGTGATTATGGGAAAATACGCAGCATTTTTCGCGTAGGAGAAATGGAAGAATCTCGTTGGCATTATGTAGAAGAATTACTTCAAAATGGAGTGGTTTCGAATAAAATGACTGAAATGTTTAGCTTTGAAAGAGGCTTTACAAGCAGGGATTTTCTAAGTTTACTCTGTTATATGGGCTATTTAACCATTCAAGCTGCCGCGCCGCTTGGGAAATTATCCCTTTCTATCCCTAATCGGGTCATTTCGGAACTATACCGCGATTATTTCATCCGTATTTTAGATGAAAGGTCTGGCATGAACACTGATGTTAACCTACTAGAAGATGCTTTAGTAACTTTATTGATAGAAAACGAGCCGCGCCCTTTACTAGAGATGCTCTGTGAGGTTTTACGGCAGCTTACTTTACGTGATTATCAAAACATGGACGAAAAACACATACAAGCCATGTTTTTTAGCTACTTAAGTTTGGCAAGTGATTATGACGTGAACAGCGAATACCAAAAGAAGTTTTTTGATATATTATTGACGCGCAATGCCTTAGCAAATGCTACACTTACCAATGAATTTCTTTTTGAGTTTAAATATGCCAAAAAAGCTACCGATTATCGCTTAGGAAAAATAGACCAAGCCGCTATCGAACAAGTAACAGGCTATTTAAACCACAAAAAAATCACTCGGCATCCAAACCTTCACGCTTGGCGCATTGTCATTGTCGGCGATACCCTTGAAATTTGTGAAGAAGTGCCAAGAGGGTAAGAACAAACTAAAAGGGAAATTACGTATCAATTCCCCATTCTTAATTCTCAATTATCCATTACTCATGAATTATATCTCAGCAGAAGGTTTATCGAAGACGTACGGTGAAAAGCGTTTGTTTCACAATCTCAATTTTGGCATCAATTATGGCGAGCGCGTGGGCGTGATTGGGATTAATGGTTGCGGTAAATCTACTTTGTTAAAAATATTGGCAAAAATAGAAATTCCCGATGAAGGACGCATTGCACAAAAGGCAAATTTGAAGTTTGGCTATTTGGGGCAAAATCCTGTATTTGAGGAAGATAAGACCGTTTTTAGCAATGTCTTTAACGCCAATCACCCACTCATTCAACTGATTCGAAAGTATGAAGAAGGCTTAGAAAAAGCGAATAAAACAGCCGCCGAAGAGGAGGATTTTCATCGTGTTGTCGAAGACATGACAAATTTGGGGGCTTGGGAATACGAGCAAAGAACCAAAGAAATTATCTCACGTTTGGGCATCGGGGAAATGATGGAAAAAGAAGTGCGTTATCTTTCGGGTGGGCAACGCAAAAGGGTGGCAATGGCACGTGTGTTGATGGAAGAACCTGAATTGCTTATTCTTGATGAGCCTACGAATCATTTAGATTTGGACACCATTGAATGGCTAGAAGACCTCATTCACAAACGATTTGCGACTTTGCTCATTATCACGCATGATAGATATTTCCTAGATAAAGTAACCAATCAAATCGTGGAAATTGACAGGGGCGAAATCTACAGTTACAAAGGCGATTATGCGTATTATTTGGAGAAAAAAGCAGCGCGGGAAGAAATGAAAGATGCGGAAATTGAAAAAGCCCGTAATTTAATGCGCAAAGAATTGGAATGGATTCGCAGGCAGCCTAAAGCAAGGGGAACAAAGGCAAAATATAGGGTAGATGCGTTTGAAACCTTAAAAGAAAAAGCCGCCCAACAGCAAAAAGACCTTGAGCTAAAACTCCAAGTCAAAACTACACGACAAGGAGGTAAAGTATTGGAAGTGAAACGAATTTGGAAAAGTTTTGACAAACAAGACCTCATTCAAGATTTTAGCTATTCCTTTAAAAAAGGGGAAAAGATCGGCATTATCGGTAAAAACGGTGCGGGCAAATCTACCTTATTAAATATCCTAGCCAATCTCATAGACCCCGATAAAGGCGACATGGATTGGGGCGAAACCACGCAAATTGGCTACTATACGCAAGAGGATTTTGAACCTGCGGTGGACAAACGCATCATCGAATTGGTGAAAGACATTGCCGAAGTGATTGAATTGGCAGACGGGCATAAAATTACCGCCTCGCAATTTTTGCAACTGTTTATGTTTCCGCCTTCGGTGCAATTTTCTTATTTCAGTAATTTGAGTGGGGGCGAGAAAAAAAGGCTGCAATTGCTGCGTGTCCTCATCAAAAACCCCAATTTCCTTATCCTTGATGAGCCAACAAACGACCTCGACATTGGTACACTGAATGTATTAGAGGAATTTTTGCAGGCATTTAAAGGAACATTGATACTGGTTTCGCATGACCGTTATTTTATGGATAGGTTGGTCGACCATATTTTTGTTTTTGAAGGCGAAGGTAATATCAAGGATTTCCCAGGTAATTACACCGATTACCGAGAAGATATAAAGGAACGCGCTGAATTGCAAAAGGAGGAAGTGAAAAAAGAAGTGGTACAAAAAGTGGCAATTCAAACGCCTGTGGAAAAACCTGTAAAAAGGAAAATTTCTTTCAAAGAACAGCGCGAATTTGAGCAACTTGGCACTGAAATTGAAGCCTTAGAGCTTGAAAAACAACAACTTACTGAAGAATTGCATCAAATTGTTTCTGACCACGAAAAGCTGATACGCATTTCGAAAAGGATAGAAGAAATCGGTGAATTATTAGATGAAAAGGAATTGCGATGGTTGGAGTTGAGTGAGTTGGCAGGTTAATAAGGGAAGTCAGGGATAATTTTGTATTAGCTATTTTTTAACTTTAAAGAAGATAAGTAATGAATAATCAATAATGCTAATTTGCTTATTATCAATATTTTGAATAAAGATATATTCTTATCACAACATGACCGCCAAATCTTACTTGGCTTGTTTTCCCCCAGCTCCCAAAGGGAGAGAGAAAAACAACTAACTGATTATCAGTATTTTAATTCTAAGCACCCTTTGGGGGTTTGGGGGAAAATAGACAAATATTTATATTTGTCAGCCATATTCTTATCAAGTACTTAATATTAAACAAATATATGGAAACAAAGCAAGCAATTATCGAAATCGTAAACGAATTACCAGATGAAATTTTGAGCGATTTACTTCAATATTTGAAACAAGTTGAGAAAGTTAGACATGAAAAAATGCGTTTATCTCTCAATTTGAAAACGATTTTATTAGAAGATAGAGAACTTTTAATAAAATTAGCGCAATGATAGATATAAATGAAGTGATAGAAATCCACCAAACCCTTCTCAAAGAGTTTGGTGGACTTTCAGGCGTAAGAGATGAAGGACTTTTAAAATCTGCGATAGAAAGACCTTTTAGCGGATTTGGCGAAATAATGTTTTATCCCACACCTGAAGAAAAAGGTGCAGCCATTTTAGAAAGTATGGTAGTAAATCACCCATT
>JBJXHA010000427.1:0-13601 GCA_046160275.1 Bacteroidia bacterium
CCGAAAAATTTACCGCAGAACCATGCGTTAAATGCCCACCATGCGACAAATCAAAGCCTAAAATCGTGTCGCCTGCTTTCAAACAAGCCAACATTACCGCAGCAGTTGCTTGCGCCCCCGAATGAGGTTGCACATTTGCCCAATCCGCGCCAAATAATTGTTTCACCCTATCACGCGCCAATACTTCGACCTCATCAACAAATTGGCAACCCCCATAATAACGCTTTGCGGGCAAACCTTCTGCATATTTGTTGGTCAAACAAGAACCCGCAGCATCCATTACTGCTTGGCTCACAAAATTCTCAGAGGCAATCAATTCGATGCCTTCTTGCTGGCGATGCAGCTCTTTTTCAATTAAATCAAATACAATATCTTTCATTTAGAATGAATAGTTGATGAGCGAAAGGGGAAAATGTATCCCAAAAGAAGCTTTTTTATACGTTTCCAATTTCCCCTTTCCCCCGTTCTTTTTCCCTTAATTTCACCCGCCAAAGTTACGATTTTTTTGCTACTGTAACCAAAAAAGAGAGAAAGTCGCTAGTTGCTATTCATTGATTCTCTTTTTTTCCTATCAAATAATAAACTAACAATTAAAATACTAGAAACAGAAAATGGGGCAATTGTGGGTCGAGTTAAATCAACTATCACCATTATAAAACGATTACCAGAATTGCATAGCAAACTTGCAAGAGAATATGGAAAATAAATGCCCACAACAAATCTCCTGATAATGTGCCATTTTTCAACAACCTAATACACTAAAAAACAGTACATCAGCAAACGCATTTTGTTATCCACATTTAAAACCCTCTATTACAACTTACAAAAGAGGTAGTGCTTAACCAATATGAAAGTGGGCAAGTACAAAAATGAGTATATTTCGTAAAGCACAAAAAAAAATGTGATTTTTGAGGAAGGCTGCTTATCTTTGCTGATATTTTCGGAATTAGCTCCTTAAATAGGCACTCTATTTGGCAAGAAATATCCCATTTACGATACAGATGGACATTGAAGAAAATAAGGATTTTTTACATTCAGACCAAGCATTTGTCCCGTGGCTATCGTGGATGCTGCTGGGTGTGGGCTTTTTAGGCGGAATCAGTAATTTGTTATATATTTTATACCCTACGCGTTTGCTCTATTTTTTTCAGGTAAGTATTTGGGGAAATACCGATTCCCGCGAAGCCGCTTTGTCTAACCTCAACATTTGCCTTGCACTCATTGTTTTGGGCTTTTCGCTTTCACTGCGCTCTCGCATGGGCTGGCTGATTGGGCAAATTCTCCTGACCTTACTCACCCTTCTCTTTCTTGTTTTGAGTGTGTTGTTTTTTTCTACTTTTTTTAGCCTAAAACCTACTACTTCTAGCGAAAGTATAGACACTAGCCCAATCATAGAAGCGATTCTCACCAACCTTTGTTTTTTCTCCCTTTCTTTGATGTTATGGCTGTATTTATGCCTACCTAATGTAAGGAAAATAATGAAAAGTGAAAAGTGAAAAGTGAAAAGTGAAAAGTGAAAAAGCTAGTATAAAAAAATTATATAACTTAGTTTTGCAAAAAAATAACATGAAAAAAGGGATTCTTTTGAGTATAAGTTGCTTGCTTTTTGCGCTGGTTTTTGGGCAAGAGGTACAGACAAAATGTATAACAGACAAGACACAAATTCTCATAGGCGAGCAATTCCAGCTTACAATTAGCGTTCAACACAGTGCAAAACAGCAGATTGTGCCTTTTGTTCTGCCTGATACTTTGCAAGGATTCGAGCTAATTCGCAAAACGCCCGCTATCACGGGGGAGGAAAAAGGGCTAAAATCTTTTCAGCAAAATTTTACGCTTACCCATTTTGATTCAGGCATATATCAACTTCCCGCATTGCCTATTTTTTATCAAGAAGCGGAAGATACTACGAAGCAAGTCGTTTATACCCAACCTATTACCATTCGCGTAAATACCGTTGCGGTGGACACAAGCAAGGCTTTTCGCCCCATTTATCCAATTCAAACCACAGAATTTGAGTGGCAAGAAGCCATTCCTTATTTTATTGTGTTAGGCGTGCTTTTGCTGATTGCTTTGGTAATATATCTTTTTTGGTTGAGGAAAAAACGCAAAAAAGTGGTACTTCCACCACCGCCACCGCGTCCCTTAGTTGAGATTGTAGCGGAGAAATTTCAAGCAATTGAAAAGGAGAAAAAATGGGAAACGCTTTCCCCTAAATTGTATTATACCGAACTTACCGAAGTATTGCGCTTTTATTTGGCAAAACGCTACAACATTCAAACCTTAGAAGCAACTACCGATGAATTATTAGCGCAAATGAAGGACAAAGTAGAAAAGGAAAAATATTTTACCTTAGAAGGCATTTTGAGAACCGCCGATTTAGCAAAATTTGCCAAACTCGCCCCTTCTGAAAACGAAAATTTACATAATCTTTCGACTTCAAAGGAATGGGTAAACGCAACTCAAGATGCTAGACGCTTGAATCATTTGGGGGAAATTGAGCAGCAATTGCCGAAGTAACACCCTTTCTTAATAAAAGTGACGGACTTTGTTTTTATCCATAGTGCAGGGTTTCAAACCCTGCACTATGGATAAAAACAAAATAACACATTTTTTAGCTCAATTTTTTATCCCTAGCATGAGGCTTGCACCTCACACTAGGGATAAAAAATTACCATTCAGTACCCTGTAAATTAAGTTTTATTACATTTCTTCCTAGTTGTCATATTGGAAATATCTTATCACGCAATGTGTTCAAGCTGGGTTTGATAAGATGCTTACAGCATGACTAGCCCGAGAAAACATGAGAAATTTTCCTTTACAATGTATTCAGTCTGTAAACAATTATCAAATCTGTTTACTGCTCACTGATAACTGTTTACTGATATTTACAATTTATCCAAATCCACTACTACTTGGAAATAGATCAATCTTCCTACTCTTGGACCACCATACACTTGGAATTGTTTATTATTCAACAAGTTAGAGCCACCCAATTTAAAGGTAGTATGAATTTTAGGCACAATTTTGTTTACTTGTGCATCTAGCAAAGAGTAAGTTGGAACTGTTCCTGTAAATTGAGGCGAACCTTCAAACACAAAGCCTTGAATCCATTTGTAATTCACGCTAAAACCCCAATGTTGCAAGTGTATTTTGCCAATTTTGATATTTGCATCACGCATAGAAACGCCAAGGTTAAACTTATGCTCAGGCGTGTTAAAGGCAGGAATTAAAGGGTCATTTGAGCCGCGCTTGTCCAATTTATTCCAAGAATAGTTTCCACTAATTCCGTAATAGAGCTTGAAATAATAATTGAAACCCACAGAAAAACCTTGCGTAGTAACAATGTCTTGCGCATTAGAGGCAATTCGGTAGGCTTGTGCTGCCGTTACGCGATTAATGGTGGTATCAATTGTGGCATCAACCGCCAAACGATAACCAATGAAGTCTTTGTAGCGGCTAAAATAATAACTCGCGTCCATAAACAAGTGGTTGAAAAAGGTAGTACGATAACCAATTTCCACCGTGCGCACTTTTTCGGGGCGAATTGCCGCAATCGAAAGCTTTTCTAAGGTATCACGTTTTTGGCTATTAATGAAATCATTCAGGGAAGAAATAGAATAGAAATCATTATAACCTGAAAGGTTTCCAACCAAAATGGCGCGACCTACATTATAATACAAATATTGGTCGGCAAGGGTAGGATTACGAATAGCAGAAGAGAAGGACAAGCGAATCACATCTTTTTCGCTCGCACTATACACCGCAGAAAGCGCAGGCGATAACAAAGGTTGGAAATTCTGATTTTTATCCAAACGCAAAGTACCATTCAATTTTAACCTTTCGTCTATCAATTTCTTTTCTAAGCCTAAATACGCGCCAAATTCGTAATTGGTGATGCGTTTGTAAGCAGAATCATTTCCTCCTGCTGGGTTTGGCGTTACCACCAAAGTATCGCTAAAAATGGTTCCATCAGAAACAGGTGTATAAAGGCGGAAATTCCCTCCTGTAGTAATGTCCATCCAAGCTGGATGAAATTTATACTCTCCATGAACATGATACAATGCTGATTTATCCAAAAATCTTGTACCACCATCTGTGGTTTTAAGCGCAGTAATCGAATCAAAAGCAGCTTGATAACGCTCGGTACCCGGTGCAAAATATTTTTGTCCCCTAGAATCTGCATAGGCACGCGCATAACTATGCCAAAGTTGCAAAGAGTCTTGATACTGCGTCAAAAAGGCATCTAATTGAGGGAAATAGGGATTTTGGTCGCCAGGAATCCCTGGTATATAGGAAGGAAAACCCTCTATTTTTTGCAAACGAGCAACCATTCCTCCTGGATAATAATTGGGCGTAGAACTTGGTACTCCCCCACTCCAAAAATTACGATAATCACGCGACCAATCATTGTTATTATTTGCCAATTCATTTAAGCGAAAGGCAGTAAAAACGGCATCATAAGATTTTCCTGCGTTTTCATTAGTCGCATAAGCACGAATAAAAAATTTATTTTCTTGCTTAAGTTCGATTTTATTTTGAAAAAATTGAATCCCTTTCAAAGAATAGCGGTTATCTCCTTGATAAACAGTTGTTCCTGTACCATAACTGCTTCCATAAATCAATTCTTTTTTGCCAAAACGATAATGAAGTGCAGCATTTGCCTTAAAATTTTGGGTGTTATAATCCACCAAATCTTCCTCATTGTATCCTGTTCTGTGGTAAATTCCTAGTCCAGGTGCTGTAATTCTACCGCTATAACTAGAAGCATTATTGTAACCATCTGTTAAATTTTCATCACCATAACGGTTTACGGCATCGTATCCACCAGGGTTATTTATGCCTACTTTAGAAGAGGTTGAAGCATCGTAATTATCTGCCACCCAATCATTTGCACGAAAATAAAAAGCATTTACTTTGAAAGCGAAACCATCTTCGCCTTTTTTATTTTTAAATGCCCTTGCATAACGCAATGCGAACTCCCCTACTGCTCTTTCTGCGCCTTTTGCCGAGAAGCTCAAGCCTTGAAACACATAAGGGTCTTTGGTTGTCATGGAAATTACGCCGTTGAAAGCGTTAGGCCCATACAAAGCAGAGTTTGCACCCACGATAATATCTACCCCTTTCACATCTAAATCTGATGCACCCAAGAAATTACCAAGTGAAAAGTTAAGTCCAGGCGATTGATTGTCCACCCAGTCAATAATTTGCAAAGAACGAACAGGCGAAGTGCTGTTAAATCCTCTGGTATTAATGACTTTGAAGCCCAAACTTGCCGCCGTAAGGTCAACGCCTTTTAAATGCCCAAGTCCATCGTAAAAATTAACGGCAGGCGTTTCTTTTATGGCAATAATGTCTAAATTCTCAACGGTTGTAGGTGACGTTTTTTGCTTATCACTTACCCGTGTATCTGTAATAATTACTGTATTGGAAAGAGAAGCCGTCATCGCAAGGCTAATTTCTTTGCCAATATCTGCGGCTTTTACCTCATAACGTAGGGTGTCATATTCAAAAAAGATGGTCATTAAGGTAAAAGGTGGTGGAGTTGGCGATTCCAACGAAAATTTCCCTTTGTCGTCAGAAAATCCTCCTACTTCTGTTCCTTGAATGATAATTACTGCATTTGCAATAGGTTCTCTGTTATTTTTATCTATTACAACACCCGATATTTGGGTCTGAGAAAAAGTGCTTAGCCAAGAAAAAAAGAAAAATAACAGAAAAAAGTGTGTATAATTTCGCATAAATTGAAGAATAATGAATTGGTTAATATAAATCCGCGGTTTGCCTTGTAGTATTTTATAGAGTTCCGAACTTTTAAAAAGTTCGGAACTCTATAAAAGGCTCGGAACGCTATAAAGATTTTTTACAAAAAAAATAGCGAGGCAGTATAAAACAACCTCGCTATTCGTTACCAATCTGTACTTTGCCTAAAAATGAGGTGTTGCCAAAGAAAAAGCTTTGTTAATAGGTGATAGTTAATAAGTGATAGGTAATAATTAGTTTATGTTAATATTTCAACTTAAACAATTGATAATAAGCAAATTAATATCATTTTTTATTATCAACTATCCATTACTTATCACCTGTCAACTATCAGTTATCCTCTATTGAAACCAAACTTTTCCGATGCCTTCACTTCCTTTAAATTTCAGTTTGGCGATATACATACCCGTTGGCAAACCATTGCGATGTAAGATAAATTCTTCTGTGAACAAATCTTTTTCAACACGAACTAATCTTCCTGTTGCATCATATAATTCAATGCCAAGAATCATTTGCCCATCAGTACTACGCATAAACATCATGTTTTGTGCAGGATTTGGGAAAATTTTCACGTTTTTATTTACAGGAACTTCTACACCTACTGTATTCAAACCTAATGCACCTACAATACGAGGATTCAAATATTGCATGACAGAATCAAGGTAAATACGCCCTTTTGTGCCTGACATATCAGGGTTTCCTAATTTTGCACGACAAGCTACTTCTGCGCCTGGTTGTCCTGCTGCATTTGCTGCTGCAATGTACCATGTTTCATTCCACCAATCCCAAGGGCTACCTTGAGGAATTTGGTTAAGATTTCCGCTAGGGCAAGCTAAAGGTGCTCCTGGAGGAGGAGTTATGATAGGGAACATTCCTTCGTTTCCGTTGTTCAATGAATTTGCGTGAACAGTATAAGGGTCAGTAAGACCTGCTACCATTGCAGCCATATTAGCATTATTACCCAAACGGTTTGCTCTGCGAATTGCACCATAAGTACCACTTACATTTACCACGAAATCGCCCGTAGTAGGCACAATTACCGCACCATACTCATAAGGAGCAAAAGGATCACTTGGACAATGGAAACCAACCATCGGTGCATCACCTGCTTCTAACCAAGTAGAATCACCTAAAGCACCACCTAAATTAAAGGCGAAATTGATTTTTGAACCATAACCTACGTGGTTTGCTATATTCAATGGAGCATTATTTGTACCATCAAAATTACCACTAACCGCCTGATTTACATAAGGTTGTCCAGTAGTACCGCTAATAAATTTGGTTAGACTAAGCTCTGCTGGCTTATCTAATGAAGCAGCACCATAAGTGATATAACCGCCAGTACCTACTCCACCTCCGATAATCATAGTAGTATCTACTTTGTAAGGATTGTTCATGGTAGCAGCCGTCATTTTGAAATAACGCACACAAGCTCTAAAATCTTGAATCCCACGATAAGCAGCACCTAACAAAGTTCCCGTACGCACATCTTGGTCAGAACTTGTAGGATTCCAGCCCAAACGATTAGACATAATCGCGCAAACATATCCTCTTTTTGCAAATTGTTTTGCCATTTCTACTACCGTAGAATCTTTGCGAGAACCCGTAGGTTGACCATTGATAACTGGCGGTAAGAAACTTCCAGTATGTGACATGATAATCAATGGGCGTTTAGTCAAATTGTCCCCCATTGGCTCATAAACGTCCATTCTTAAAGTAGTAGAAGCAGGAGAACCTGTCAAAACTGAAATGTTTACCGCATAGGGAACATCAGAGGTTGAATCGAAGGCAGCAAATACCTCCGTCAAATAGCGTTGTGCAGAAAGCGGCAAAGCGCAAACTAAACAAACCAACGCAACAAAGAAGCGTAACTTTGTGTTCATAAACAATAAGTAAATAAAAATTATGATGAAATAAAATGATTGCGATTTTAAGCGGGTAAAGATAATGCAAAAAAACCAAAAGTCAAGTTTTTTATTTCACAAATTGTATTTTGCCTTAATATTGCGGGTAAATTCTCTTTTTAAGATTTTCGGGTTTTTTTCTAAAAAATGTTTACATTTGTAACTTTGCGCGTTGAAATTATCACAACGAACAAATCCCTGAAATAAGCAGTCTAACACACATCAAATTATTAGCTTAAATATAATTGTATGGAATACAGAAGATTAGGAAAATCGGGCTTGCAAGTGAGCGTGCTTTCGCTGGGTTCATGGCTTACCTTTGGTAAACAAATAGAAAATCAAGTGGCGGAGGAGTTGATGCAAGTAGCTTATGAAAATGGGGTGAATTTTTTCGATAACGCTGAAATTTATTCTAAAGGGCAATCCGAAATTGTGATGGGAAATATCCTCAAAAAAATGAATTGGGATAGAAGTACTTATTTGGTTTCGAGCAAGGTATTTTGGGGCGGGGACAAACCCAATCAAAAAGGGTTGAGCCGAAAACACGTCATTGAGGCTTGCCATGGTGCGTTGAAACGCCTACAAGTAGAGTATTTGGATATGTATTTTTGCCATCGTTATGACATGAATACGCCCATTGAGGAAACAGTTCGCGCGATGGAAACTTTGATTCAACAAGGAAAAATTTTATATTGGGGAACTTCAGAATGGAATAGTGGGGAAATTATGGAAGCGCACGCTGTAGCCAAAGATTTGCGCATCACCCCTCCAACAATGGAACAACCTCAATACCATATGTTTGAGCGTTATGCGGTAGAGGTGGATTATCAACGCGCCTATCAACGAGGATTAGGCACAACCACTTGGTCACCACTTGCTTCGGGCTTGCTTTCAGGCAAATATAACGATGGCGTAATTCCTGCGGACAGTCGCTTGGCAATGGAAGGCTTGGAATGGCTACGAGATAAAACATTGCTTGATGCTCACATCGAAAAAGTACGCCAATTATCAACAGTTGCCGAAGAAATTGGCTGCACAATGCCACAACTTGCCTTAGCTTGGTGTGTACGCAACCCAAATGTAAGCACTGTCATTTTAGGCGCGTCAAAAGTATCGCAACTTACCGAAAACCTTAAATGCTTAGAAATTGTACCCAAACTCACCCCAGAAGTTTTGGAAAAGATAGAAAATATCTTGCAAAATAAACCTTCGCGTGTGTTGTATTAATCATGAATAGAAAATAAATTATGCTTCCCACTACTATCAATCAAGTGCTCGCCTCACTGGATAACATTATCCAAGACGCGATAAAAGCAAAAAACCCTACGGGTTATTTTGCGGCTTTGTATCGAACGGTAACGGCTGAGGTTCAAAAGGGAATCCATGCAGGAGAGTTTCAAGATGGCGCGAGAATGGAAAAATTAGATGTCATTTTTGCCAACCGTTACCTTGTTGCGCACGATGCCTATTTTAGCGGACAAGCTTGCAGCCAAGCATGGAAGATTGCTTTTGATGAAACAAGAAACAATCAACTGTTGGTGTTACATCACCTTTTTTTGGGTATGACTGCGCATATTTTGCTAGATTTGGGCATTGCAGCGGCGGAAGTTTGTCCTGGCGAACAGATTCATAATTTGTCCGATGACTTCAAGAAAATCAACGAAGTATTGGGTTCAATGGTGAATGGAGTGGAGGAAAAGTTAACAGAAATTTCGCCACCTTTTTTTCTTATTGATTTTTTGGGAGGGAAAAGTGATGAACGATTAGCAGGCTTTTGTATGCGTATTGCGCGTGAAGGAGCTTGGCTAAATGCTGTAAATTTGGCAAAAGTACATCATACAAGCCTTTGGGAATCAACCATTTCACAAATAGACAAAAACGCTTGTATTTTATCACGTTCTCTTTTGCCTAGAGGACTCGCCAAATATGCAGTGCGATGGGCAAGAAGAACCGAAATCAAAAATAATGCGAAAATTATTGAAATTTTGGCATCGTAAATCAGTAAACAGTTATCAGAGGTAAAACCTTGATTATAAAGTAAATGCACTTAAAAACGCACTTTTGTAGCGGCTGCTTTAGCTGCTGCTGCAGTAAGCATTTTAAGTGCAATTCATTCTTGGATAAAGTACCCTCATTATTCATTCTCTATTAAATTATGCATTATATCATTGTAGATTTAGAAGCAACTTGTTGGGACAAAGCAACAGCAACCGAAAGAAAACCCAACGAAATTATCGAAATTGGGGCGGTGTGTGTGAATGACAAGCAAGAAATTGTGGGGGAATTTGCTGCTTTTATTCAACCTATTTTAAATCCGATATTGTCCGATTTTTGTAAAGAACTCACCACGATTACACAAGAAGAAGTAGATGCAGCAGAGAAATTCCCCGTAGTAGTTGAAAAATTTCAAACATGGATAGCGAGTTTTGATACGGAATATTTATTATGTTCTTGGGGACAATATGACAAAGGGCAATTTCGGCACGATTGTTTGTTACATCATTTGCCTACGAACTGGCTAGAGAATCATATCAGCGTAAAGCATCAATATGCAAAAATTCGCCGTAAAATTGGCTTGGTAGGCATGGGTAAAGCACTCAAAGCGGAGGGTTTTACGCTAGAAGGCACACATCATCGCGGAATTGATGATGCACGAAATATTACGAAAATCTTTATAAAGTATTTTGACAGATGGGAAAGACCCTAAGTATCAGTGAACAATTAACAGGGAACAGTTATCAGAAGTGAAATTTTGACTATCAAATAAATACACTTTTAATATTAGTAACTTATTTTGTTCGCATTACTAAGTTATCTATAAAGATCAGTTTCCATTATTAGTACAAAAAAATAGAAATTCCTCAAAAAATAGTTGCAGAATACCCAAAAGCTTAGTAATTTTGCAGAAACTCAAAAGGTTTTTTAAGTATTATTTTTGAGTCATTATTTTTAATTAAACACAAGTGGATAAAAAAGAAGAACAAAACTCGCTATAAGTACCTAAAAATCAAATACTTATAATTATTCTTCACTATTCACTTTTAACTATTCACTATTTACTACTTACCATGAATGAAGCAGAAACAAGAAAGCATATTTTAGCTGTAAGTCGCAAGTGTTTTTTGCGTTTTAGTTATAGCAAAGTAACGATGGACGAGGTGGCGCGCGAATTGGCGATGAGCAAGAAAACCATTTATATTCTGTTCCCTAGCAAAAAAGTCATTATGGAAGAAGTTCTGAAGGATTTTCGAGCAGAAGTATTGGTGGAAATTAATCAAATTTTAGACGATTCGTCTTTTACTACGATAGAAAAAATTCGCCGAATGTTGGTCGTTACGGCAGAAAAATTTTCAGCTTTTAGCCCCTATTTATTGACAGATATGGAGCGAAATGTGCCTGATTTGTGGAAGCAGTTCAAGGTAATGAAACACGAATTGGTGTTTAAAAATGTCAAACGTTTGCTAGAAATTGCCCAGAAAAACAAAGAAGTGCGAAGCGAAGTAAACCTAGATTTACTCATGGTACTGTATTCGGCGGCAGTGAGTTATTTGCGTGATACTAACTTTTTGAACGATTTTTCTAAAGAAATTCAAGACCAATTACCTGCAACAAGCGACAAAACCTTTGAGGGTGTAGTCGGTTTGCTATTTCAGGGGATTTTGCAAGCTTAGTCTTTTTTAAGGCAGGAAAAACAAGGTTTTTTTCGCAAGAAAAACACTTTTGAAGGTTTTTTGTGTACTTTTGTAGTCTAATTCCATCTATCAACACATTCTTAGTAAAATTCAAAATATGCGTAACCTTCTTCTTTTATTCTGCATTTTCCCCCTAATCTTGATGAGTTGCGGTAAAAAAAGCTATGATGCTACAAAACGCGGAAAAATTGTGGCAAAAGGTGATTACCAAAAATACGAAAACGAAGTGGTAGGTACCTATCGCAAAAGTTTTTCTTTTCGTTTACCTGATGTAAATTATCCCGAAGACACGATTGTTTTTATTAATCGCTCTAAAAATGTAGAAAGATACTTTGAAAACAAAAAATATTTATATATTGAAGCAAGTAGCAACCTATTTAAAATGCTGGAAAAGAGGATTGTAGATTTGCCAAAAGAAGAGAAGAATGAGGTAGAATCAACAGTTGTTTCAAAACCTAACACAATCATTTACACGCCTACTCCTAAAAAAGCACCTTCGGTTGTGCGTGTTCCTATGGAAATCAAAGGGTTTCGCGTACAAATTTATACAGGTTTGCAACGCACCGAAGCACAAGAAATGCAAAAAAGATTTTCAGCAGCCTTCCCTACTGTTGGGCGTTATATGATGTATATTGAGCCAAATTTTCGAATTCGGGTAGGCGATTTTGCCACAAAAGCTGATGCCGATGATTTTTGCCGCACCCTCAAACGCATTCCTGATTTTTCAGGGGCTTTCGTCATTCGAGATATAGTAAAAAATCCCTTAATCGAAGAAATGAAAAATAACCCTGATTATGTGCCTTCTACGGGAAATTAGTTGAGAAATGGGGAAAAAAAGCTTGCAAAAAAGTTCGGAACTCTTCAAAGAATTCCGAACTTTTTGGGTTATTCCCTTCTTCTCTTATGCTTCCTTAAAATGTCCACGTTTTCAAATTTTCTTTATTAAACCAACACTCCGCAGAGGCAAATCTCCCCTCAAAACGGTTGCTGTACCAAGGGCTAATAGGCGCGTTGTCAAGGTTTTTAAGAACGTGAATGTCTTGAGCGGGCATCCAACTTTGGGCAATGAGAAAACGTTTTTCGCCTGTTTTGGCGTTTTGGCAAACGTCCATCACAATCACACAATGCCCAGGTGAACCGCCAAAAATCACGACATCTCCACCTTGTATCTTCTCCCAAGAATCCACTTTTTTCAACTCTTTTTCCAAAGAAAGTGTACCTGCATAATTAAATACCAAATCCATATATTGACGAAAAGAAGCATACGAATAATCTGCTTTCGCTTTTTTCACCCAGCTTACCTTATTCCCATTGACCACAATGCGATTACCTTCTGCATATTTTGTAAAATCGCAGCGAAAGCCATTGGTAAAGTTAAAATGAATATTTTCGTATTGTTTTTGCGCATAAAAATACTCGCCTCGCAAGCGCATTACCGCATCTGCACACTGTTGTAAGTCCTTTGTACCCTTGTCATAGTCCAACACCGCAGCATAAACCGTTTCAGGTTGTTTGAGTTCGCCTGTATAAAGATAGGCTTTTGTACCATGCGGTTTGAGTTTTACCGTTCTCAAAAATGCAGCAAAAGAATTATCAGGCACAGCAATCCGCGAAAATCCCTCTGGTAGAACAAAACGATTTTGCACATCAGAACCTCTTGGATTAATATAGATATCATCGCCTGCCTTTGCAGCGGAATATGTTTTTACTTTATGTTCTTTCGCTTTTGTTTCGGCAGGAGCATTTTGCTCACAGGCACAACCCATGATACACAAAAACGATAAAAAAGGTAAAAAATAAAATTTTGAAGTGTGCATTGATTTTGTAAAATAAGTATCAGTAAGCAATTAACAGCAAACAGTTATCAGAAATAAAAAACTGATTATCAGGCAAATATAGTTTTAGAAATAGCTATTTGCTTTGCTCTCATTATGAAGAAACAAGTTTTACGATTTTACCTCAATTAAGTTCTCTCTCGTGCAAAAAATTTCGAAAGTTTTTCCTATACTAATATACAACATTTGCCGAATCATTACCCTAAAAAAGGAACAGGCTTGTTGAATCAAAAACATAAATCCTACCCCAAAAGGTGAAGCCATTCCCAACCAAGCGTAGATGAGTTGATAGAGGAGAAATAAGGCAAGTTGTAGGCTGAAAAATAACCCTAATAATTGCCAAAAACGGGTTTTATGTTGTCTAAATACACGAAAGCCATTTTTAATACTTGCCGCAATAGTTTCATTGG
>JBJXHA010000428.1:0-3166 GCA_046160275.1 Bacteroidia bacterium
CAATTTTCATCAAAGTTGGAACAAGCTGAATCGTGCCAAATCCCATATCAGAAAGCGAATATTCTTTCTTTCCTTTTTTAATAAAAACAGAAGTAATGTCGTAAAAGCGTTCTAAACGCAAGTTCTCCGCGATTTCTAATTTTTTTAACCAACGGTTGATAAAATCTATGATTTTGTTATGATTCAGGTCAACCTCCCTGTCTTGAAACATTTCCTTTTCCTTTCCCCATTGCTGGACTCTTTTAGCATATTCTTTCAAAATAGAACCAAATGCTGTATCTGCATCAGCATAATAAGGTTTTGGCTCGGCATGAATAGGAGCTAAATAGGTTATTTCTGATTTGAGAAAAGAAACTAGGCTTGCAAAACGGATACCTAAAACTCGTTGAATTTCACTAAAAAACTCAATTCCGTTGTCTGTCAGTTTATAATCGGCTTGGTATCCCAATTCCATTTCTTCTGCTATTTTTGCTAGAATAATTCCATTTTTTCCTTTACAATAAAAAATGCGAGGAGAAAGAAATTGGTTGATATAATCACTCAAACGAGTTTGTAATAACCTGTTTTTTACATTAAGGATACTGCTTTGCAAACTAATACTTTCTAAAAACGAAATAATACGTTCATCAAAAGCAGTTATACTTTCTAGTTTATCTGCATTTTCAAAAAACACAGGAGCGGGGTAGGTTTGCTTCTGATAATTCGGATCATTTTCCACCTTTTCCATTTCCTCATTTTCCCAGTTTCTGCTAGATTTATTCAACTCAACTAAATATTCTTCCCAAAGATAAGCAAAATCCACATAAATAGATTCTTCTGCTCCTCCCTTCTTTACCCAAGCGACTTCTACCCCGTTTTTTAAAAACGACAAGCCATGAAGTTCCCCCTCATCCTCGTTATCAACGCTTTGAAAAAAAGAAAAAGAAACTTCAAATACATCTTCGTTTTTCTCCTCATCTTTAAATGCTAGGGAAAAAACAATGTTTACATTACCAGGGTTTTCATCGTTCAAAGCCTGCTCATATTTTCTAATATGATGTCTGCCATTTTGGAAACTAAGATTTCGTAACTCGTTTTTTTGTGCATTCTCATTTAGCAAAAGTAGTGCTTTTAACAAACTACTCTTCCCTGAATTATTTCCGCCAACTAGTAAAGTAATCGGTCTAAGTTCAAAGGGCGTATTTTCAGAAAACACCCTAAAATTTTGTAGCCCTATTTTTTGTAATTCCACACTCATGTTTTAACTATTTCATTTACAATACTTTATATCCTCTTAATTTTACAATATCCATCAAATCCACCTTATCTTTTGGTGTATTTATCAAAATATACTCATCTTTTTCCCGAGAAAGTTGAAAGGTTTTGTCATACATTTTTTCAGGAACTTCCCCTATTAACAAATAAATCGTATATTTTTTACTTTTCATGTCATAAAACACTTTAATTGTAATAGGAGAGCGAAAACGCTTAATTTCCCCTTCCGAAAACGTGCCATTTTCCCCCAAGTCAATCTTTCCGTTTTCATCTTTCACAAGGTGCCTAACTTTGACCTTAGACTGTCCATCTTCCTTTCTTGGGTATTCATACAATTCAGCAAAACCCAAAAAAGCACGAATATATTTGTTTTTATCATCTGTACTATAATCATTCCCTTTCGCCGCGCCACGTGCATCAATTAACACTGCTTTGACTAAAGTTTTTTCCCATTCTATCTTTTTTCTGCTCTTATAATAAGTAGCCAACACAGAGCTTTCTTTCAGAAAACCGCTTTTCAAGATTTGATAGCGTTCTGTAATTTCCTTAAAAACGTCAGTCAAGTCAGTTCCTGTTTCATTAAAAGTGTAATATAATACCCTTCCACCATGTTTTATTTTCAAATATTCTTCATATTTGTCCTTTGTCATATTATATTTTTCACCCACAATGTTATGCACTGTAAATCCCCCAAAGCCCTTACTTTGCCTTGTACCAAAATTTTCGAGTGCTAACAATTTTGGGAAAGCGTCTTTTACGATTTCCAACAAAATGGTATTGAAAGAGAATATTTCCACTTTTGCAAATCGCCCCTCTGCAAGCATTAGCCCTTGTTTCGCTTTGTCATATTCTCTATCTCCAATTACCTTACTATCAGCGAAATAGGGAGCTTTAGGGAGTACTTGGTAACCTTCTCTCTCCAAAAGAGAAACCTTTGCCTTCGAAAAAAAGCTATCAAATAAGTAGTGAGGTTCTAAGTCTTCAGGATTTATTTCAATGCGCATTTTATAATCTAAAGCTTGCGTATCTCCCACAAAAAAGGATTCTTTGGTCTTTTCTTCAAATTGACGATATTTTTCTTGGCTAAAACGCGAAAAGATTATGTTTTTCCATGTTCTTTCAAGGTGTTCGTCAAAATACCCATCATTTTTTGCATCCTCGACTAAATCCCCCCACTCGTTAGCAAAAGAGGCTTCGCAAGTAGCTAGAAATTCTAGGCTACTTTTATACTGTTCTTTCTCTTTTTCAAAAGCATCTTGACAAATTTTTGCTATTGTTGTTTCACAATGTGCCAAAATAAACCTATCCAATTTCGGTTTCACTTCACTCGCCCGCAGGGTTGCGCCTGCTTGCTCGTGTTGAAAGTGGATAAGCGGGGTATGTTGTTTTAAGGTAAATGTGAGGCTATACATATAAGTGAAAAATGAATAGTGAAAAGTGAATAATATTGTGATTTGCGAATGGTTTGCAAGTTTAAGATTTTTAACGATAAATTGCAAATTTTTGTTTTTTTTATTTAATGAAAAGGAGATTTGAGTTGACAAAAAGAAATATTTGATAACACAAAGGTAAGGCTGTTTTCGGGCATTTCCCTCCAATTTGCTCCAAATGTTGTCCAATTTTTATCCAATGTTTTTTGGGGCGTAATGAAAATTTGTTTGTCGTAGGAGCGCGAATTTTTGTTTTTCGTTGTTTTCGGCACGAGCGTGGACGCTCAATGCCGAAAACGGGGAGGAGTGTGTTGTTGTTTGTGGAACACAAATAACGATGTGGGAGGTTGGTTTTAGTTATTCGGTTTGTTGATTTTTTGGGTTTTCTCCTCTGTTCCTCCGCTGTCCATATTGAGAAATGCCTTTAATTCCACTTCAACCTCTTTCAACTTGGTGAGAAAATCTACTGCGCTTCTTTTTTG
>JBJXHA010000429.1:0-3767 GCA_046160275.1 Bacteroidia bacterium
CGGGAGCTTTGGGCGTATATTTTAATACTGCCGAAGTAACTGCCATGACCGAGTCTGACATTGACTCTAATCCCAACAATCAGGTAGAAACAGAAGATGACATTGATGAGGCTTGCGTGTCTGTTCCGATTCAATTATGTGGAGAAGATACCTATTTAGCTACCGCAAAATCAGGCTATTATAATTACCAATGGTACAAAGATGGCGCACCTATTGTGGGAGAAACGAATACAACTTATTTAATTACAACAATTGGCGATTATCATTATACAGCTACCTTAAATCCTTCAGGAGGAGAGGCTATTAGCTTATGTTGTCCTATTATGGTACAAAATTCTGCTTGTACTTGTGAGCTAAGCACAGAATATACAATGGCGCAATGCGTTGAAAATGTAACTACTGAACCTAGCACTGCTTTGTTGGTAACAGCCAACTGGTTTGGGGCAAATATTTCCAGTAATACTTTAACAGCAACCGTAAATGGAAGCAATCAAACGCATTCTGTTACGACTGCGAATGGTTCGCATACTTTCACCTTTTCCGTTCCTACGAATGGTAGTGCTTTGACGATCAATGCGTCATTAAGTCAAGGGGGATGTGCTGCACCTACTATCAACACCAATGCACCGGGAGCTTGTCCTTCTTGTAATCTTTCTATTACGGGGCTAAGTGTTGGAAGCTGCAACACGCCTTTAAACACGCATAGTCTTTCTTATACAGTGAATTGGACAGGTTTAGCGCCCGGTGAAATTATTCAAATTAGTGCAGGTGGGGCTCCTCAAAACTTAGTTGTATTTTCGGCAAGTGGCTCGCAAACCTTTAATTCAACGGTGGCAGCTACGGGCAATAGCCAAAGCATTGTGGCAACGCACAACGGCATTTTGACTTGTGAGGCAGTGGTTACTTATACCTCGCCCTCGCCTTGTCCGTCTTGTAGTTTTGCCATAAATTACCTTATTCCTACGGCTTGTTATCAGAATGCAGGAAGCTCGCAACACGATGTAGAGGTAGGCTTTGAGTGGTTAAATGCCACTTCTTCAACAGTAACGGTGGTTGTTAATGGGCAAACGGTTACTTATAATACGGGAGGTGCGCCAAGCGGCTTAGGAGCTGTTACAGTTACAGGAGTTCCTTCAAATGGTTCAAGTTATACGGTAAATGCACAAATTGCATCGGGTTGTGCGGCATCGGGTATTTATACCGCACCTAGTTCTTGCGCACCTTGCGCCCTCTCTATTAGCAATGCAACCGTTGGGGTATGTAGTTATGACACTCAAAACAATATTTTTGTGAATAGTGTAAGCGTTACCACTACTTGGGCAAATGCGGCATCGGGAACTTCTATTAAATTTATTGCAATAGACCCCACAGCCAACCCTGATACAACGGTGCATTATTTCTTTATTCAACCTATTTACAACCTTGCAGGAGGAACGGCTACGGTAACTTTCAACGTACCTTCTACGGCAAGTTTGGGAACGATTCAAGCGGTAATGTTGCCTAATTATATAGATTGTGCTTCCAATACTTTGACTTATACCACAATGGGAGTACCTAATGCAGGGGCTGATGTAAGTGTTTCGATAAATAATCATAACCTTGCAGCAGGTTCACCTTCGGGGGGAACATGGTCGGCACTTGCGAGCAATCCAGCTGCTGCTTCTATCAACGCGAGTGGGCAAATTAGTGGTATGACGGCAAACGGCATTTATGGATTTGTTTACACAATCGGTGGTGGTTGTAGTGATACTGTTCATGTAACACGATGTGTCTTAAGTCCAGCCATTGCCAAATCTAATGATTTGTCTTGTCCAACACCCACAGCAACGCTTACTGCAAGCCCAGCATCTGGCGTTTCTTATTTATGGGACGATGGTAGCACAAATTCAACAAGAGTTGTGAGTGCCGCAGGAACATATAGCGTAATGGTAACAGATGCTGCAAGTAATTTGTGTTCGGCTTCGGCAAATGTAACGGTAAATAGCACGATTTCGGTGCCGCCTTGCGTGCCGATAACCATTATTAAAACAAAATAAGAAACTATTTTTTTGCGTAAAACCAGTGTTTGTGCATGATAGAAATGGAGAAAACAGACGGAGGTCTTTATGTTAGACATAAACATTCGTCTGTTTTTTTCAATAGAAAGGATAATTACTTTTTTGATAAATGCTTAAAAATCTATCAAGTAAGAAAACGTATTTCTAGTGAAAATATATAAGTGTTTTGTAAGAAATCATTCCTTCTCGTAAAAGCGGTTTTGTTTTAATAAAAAAGAGGCTTAAAAATATTGTGTTGATATTTAACACTTTATGATTAGCATTGTAGAGAAAAACGAACTGCTTATAAAAGTTAATTTCCTGTACACTGTAAAAATGTTCTAAATATCCAAAATACTTACACGATTATTATGTTCATATTTTGTAATATTATCTGTAAAAATAATTAAAATTGTTTAAAAATATCCCATTCCTTACATTCCATTTGATAGGATATGTAAAAGGCACTAACTTTGTAACTTATATCAAGACTAATAAACAGCAATCTAAAGGGGTAAAATAAGAGATAACACTGCTGTTTTCGACAAATGGGGTATTTCAACTTGGCATAATGTTATCAATATAAAATACAATCCTTCTAATCAATAAAACAATGTTTCTAAGTAAATATGAGAAATATTTTTAAACAAACTTTCTTCCTTGCCATCACCTTGTTGAGTTCTTTGATGGTACAAGCGCAAGCCATTGAGATTTGTACTGGCGAGGAATACACCTTGTCTGTACCTTCTGGCGTGATGGGACAATGGTATTTAAACGGCTCTCCTATTGCGGGAGCTACAGATACTTTTTACGTGGTAACTAGCCCTGGTGATTATAACTTCGTGGGTGCAGATACCAACGGTTGCACTTTTTCTTCTTGTTCTGTAGCTTCCTTTGTGCCAGGAACTTGCGCAAGGTTAGGCAACTATGTATGGAATGATTTGAACAGCGACGGTATTAACAATGAAGCAGCAAGTGCAGGTATTAACGGTGTTCATATTGAGTTATACAAAGACAATGGTAGCGGCAGTTATACGCTGGTAGATTCTACGGTTACTGCAAATAAGAATGGGAATCCTGGATATTATCAATTTTTCGTGCATACTTTTGGTGATTACCTTGTGAGATTTATTCCTCCCACAGGTAAAAACCTTACCCAAGAAAATCAAACCGCAAATACAGACAACAACTCAGATGCAAACGGGGTTGGGGTAAGTGGTATCGTAAATTTAGTGGCAAATGAAAATGATTCTACAATTGACGCAGGGTTTATAACGCCTTGTGTAATTGGCGATATTTTGTATTTGGCGAGCAATGTAAAAGGAGCTGACCCCGATGCTTTTGACCGAGGTATGATTCAATACTTACAAAGTTTAGGAAATACTGTTACCGCAGCCTTAACAGAGCAAACTACAGGTTTTGGTTTGAAAGATTTCTTTACCAATACAGCCATACCTTTAAATAACTTCAATGGTTTTGATGCAATTATCGTTTCTCCTACCGTAGAATGGAATTCTACCACCTTACTACAAGATTCTTTGCGCGCTACACGCCTTCCTGTCATGGTTTCTGACTTTTGGAACATGGATAGCATAGGATTGGTAGGAAATACCTATTTTGTCTCTGAAACACAAGGAACTGTATATGATGGTGCAAATAACATAGATTTATATAATTATGACCCTTTAAATCCTTCTCCAACTTATAATCCTGGCATCTTCTGGGGTGATT
>JBJXHA010000430.1:0-6960 GCA_046160275.1 Bacteroidia bacterium
CGGTAACAGGGGCTGAAACAAAACAGCCTGCCGTACTCGTTAATTTAATATAATAAGTGCCGCTCGTTGTTACAATCCCATTAAAAGCATTGGTTAAAGCTGCATCAGTAAAATACGTTTTTGTACCACTAGAACTACCTGCCGTAATTGCAGACAAAGCTAAATTAATCGTACTTGGCGCGCAAACAGGAGCTGGATTTGTGATTACCAAAGTAGGCAAAGGATTCACAACTACTGTAACAGCCTTAATAACCCTCGCACAAGGTGCATTTCCCGTTACACTAATGTAATAAGTGCCACTTGTTGCAATTGCCGAAGGATTTGTAAGAGGAGTAGTTCCTGTGGAATTTGTCCAATATTGCAAAGAATTCCCTTGTAAATTACTGCCTGCGGTAACGGCTGCTGCGGTAAGGTCTATGGTATTCGGTGCGCAAACAGGCGCAGGATTCGTAATCGTTAAAGTAGGAGGTGTGTTAACAGTAACGTTTACATTTGCCGTATTTACACAACCTTGAGGCGTAGTAGCAGTGATAGTGTAAGTCCCACTTGTATTTACTGCCGTAGCGGGTGTAACATTATAGGAAAACGTTGCCCCATACAAATTACTTCCTGCGGTAATGCTAGGTAGCGTAATATTTACAGTACTTGGGCTGCAAACAGGCGCAGGGTGGGTAATCACCAAAGTAGCACTCGGATAAATTGTTACGGTAACGGGTTGAACTACCTTTTCACAAGCATCATTAGCAGGAACAACAAGATAATAAGTGCCACTTGTAGCAATCGCAGCAGGATTTGTAACAGGAATACTCAAATTTATATCAGCCCAATATTCCAAAGTTGCCCCTTGAAGATTACTTCCTGCCGTAACAGAAGCGGCTGTTAAATCCACGGTATTAGGTTCGCAAACCCCCGAAGGATTGGTTACAATCAAAGTAGCAGGAAGATGAATTTCTACATTCACAGGCATAATTACATCACCGCAAGCACTTGTTACCTTAATATAATAAGTACCACTTGTTGCCACCGCACTTGGATTGGTCAGGGGAGTAGTAGCAGTTGCATCTATCCAATAAGATAAGGTTCCGTTTTGTAATTCACTCCCCGCAGTAATTGCAGCTGAGGTCAAATCTATCGTAGCAGGTGCGCACACCGCAGCAGGATTCGTAATCACAAGTGCAGGCGCAGGGTTTACGGTGATAGTTACATAATCCGTTCTATTACACCAAGTTGTAACATTATTGGGGTCAATTTGATTTTGTACCAATACTTGAGCATAATAGGTAGTAGGAGTTGTAACAATAGGAGTTGTACCTGTAAAAGTAGCCCCTTGAATAAATTGCCCAAGTCCATCAAAAGGGTCAGTCCAACCTATCCAATAATTAGAAGTAAGATTGGTCGTTGCCACTAAAGAAATAGTTTGTCCCGAACAAACCGTAAGATTATTGGTGTTTAAACCTAAGGTTGTTTCATAAGGTGTTTGAATAATTTCAGTATAACTATTGATGCAACCATTGGGTTCTGTCGCTTCTACATAAACAGTACTACTCGGATAAGTTGCATTAGGAAAACCTCCCGTAATATAACCCGTTGCGGCTGCTCCACCATAAGGTCCTACGCTATTTACCCAAACAGCGAAAGTACTATTGGGTACGTTGTTTCCTATTGTTAATGCCAAAGGTGAGCCATCGCAAATATTCGCTGCTGGCGTAACAGTAATAGGAGAACCATTGGTAATAGGCAAAGTAAATGAACCTTCAGAGGGACATAAACCACTATTCAAATCAGTAACAACTACAAACAAACTATTACTTGTAACATTATCCGTATCATATACAAAACTACTTAACCCATTTGCAGGAGGATAAGGATTGGCAGCAAGTATCCATTCAAAATTAGGCGTTGTATTTGTAGTAGAAGCAGAAAAAGTTACTTCCTGTCCACGACAAACCGATGCAGGATTTGCTGTAATTGTAATAGGTACAAGGGGTAAAATCGTAACAGTCATAGAAGCCGTAGCCGTAGCAGAGGTAGCGGGGTCAGTAACAACCACTGTAATCGTATAAGTTCCTGCTGCTAAGTTTAATACACCGTTTTCGCCTGTTCCCAAAGCAACAGGATTCCCATTTGCATCTATCGCAGTCCATTCATACATCGCAGGAGTAGGTGCGCCAGTAACAGCAAGTTGAGCATCAGAGAACTCACAAGCCGTAGTATTTCCTGCAATCCCAATCGTAAAACAAGGGCCTGTAACATTTACCGTAGCCGATGCAGCACCCGCACTCGCACAAGTTCCCGAAGGGGGCGTAACTAATACATTATAAGTCGTTGTTGTCGTAGGATTTACGTTAATACTCGCAGTCGTTGCATTACCCGGAGTCCATAAATAAGTAGCACCAGTAGGCGCGTTATTTGCGGTCAAAGTAGTCCCAGAACCCCCACTACAAATGCTCAAATTGCCAGAAATAGTAGGGCTAATAGGATTGCCATTCGTAACCGTTACGGTAACGGAATGAGTAGCAGTGCAACCACTAAAAGGAGTGATGCTTGTAATCGTATAAGTTGTTGTACTTGTAGGCGAAACGGTAATACTATTTCCTGCATAATGCGTCTGCCCATCAAACCAATCAAAAACAACGCCTGTACTAGCAACATTTGAAACAGCTAAAGTAGTGCTTTGCCCCGAACAAATTGTAACATTGCTAGGAGGCGTAAAGGCAGGGTCTTCGGCTACGAAAATTTTACACTCGGTATGAGGAACATGAAAAATATTGAATACCAAATTTCCATCCCAATCCCAATATTCTTCTGCGTATTCGATTTCTCCCGTAAATTCATAAGCAACCGTAATTGTACTAGTAGGAGTAATCGTAAAATAAGGAACACTACTTGCCAATACTCCATTCGCTGTCCAAATTCCAGAAGAAGCAAACCCAGGCATCATAATCGTTCCTCCATTCATGCCAGGCATTCCTTGCATATTTGAAAATGAAGTAGGCTGCATATTCAACGGAACATTAATACAAGTAGAAACAATAGGAGCTGTATTGCCTGTTTGCACACTTGCGTTAGAAGAACAAGTATTTGCGCCATTTATGTAGGTAGCAGTTACGGTATAAACCTCATTTGTTCCTAATGGAGTAGCAGGCACGCTTACAGCAGGCGTAGTAGCCCCATTATGCCACCAAGAATAAGTAACCCCTGCAGTATTAGAGCTGGCACTTAGGTTAATGGCATTGTTGTTAATTGCACAACCCGTAGGCTCATCGCTCGTTATGCTAACAGGTACGTTATTGTTAAGTACAGGAGTAACCGTATAATCATTACTTGTACTAACGCAGCCATCTAAGGTCATCGTAACACGAAGCGTAGTAGGGCTATTGATAATCGCTAAGTAAGTATGTGTGGGATGATTAAGCGATGTTGCGACTCCATTTGTTACTTGATACCATTCATAAGTTGCACCATAAGTATAAGGAGCATATAAAAAATGATTGCTTGGATAGCCACAAGCTACCGTTGGTCCTTGTGAATAGTTGAGGTTAAAGGAAGCAGGCGTATAAATCGTTCGGGTAGTAGCTGATTGACTTACACAACCATTAGGAGCAGTTGCCACGACAATGTAGGTGGTGGTGCTAGTAGGTAAGTTAGAACCTGAAAGTGATAAAGGGTTACTAGTACCCAAAAGGTTAGCAGGATTCACACTTCCGATATACCATTCATAAGTACTATTAGGGGGCATATAAAGCGCGGTTAAAGTGATAGGAGTGATGCTTGCATTGTTAGCACAAACCATAGCACCTCCAGTAGCAAACACTTGTGGTGGGGGAGTAGAGCTACTTGTAGGTAAATTAATTAGCTCCGAAGCAGTGCATTGATGCGGGGTTCTCCCTATAACTGTCCAAGAAGTAGGATAAGGATAATTGGGGTAAATATTTGTACCATAGAGCCTTACCCAGGGGTTTAGTTCCCAAGTAAAGTTCATGTTAGGCGTATTTTGAGAAACTACAGAGGCGGTAATCATAGGAGTACTTACACAAGGGTTTGTATTAGGATTGACACTATAGCCCAAAGTAAAGGTAGGGTCTTCTGTTACTACATTTCTACAAGTTGACACAGGCTCCCAACTTGTCTGTCCTGTATAAGGATTGGTAATTAATGCATCTCCCGAAAAGAAATAACTCACAGAACCAGCACTTGTTGGGGTAATGAGGGTATTGTTGGGATTGCTGCTAATAAAACCTGCATTATTTGTCCAATTTCCTGTAACATTGCCTGTGGGATAAATGGTATTTAACAGCGTTGCATTCCCTATACAAACATAATTGGTCGTTCCCGACATCGGATACACACTTCTTGAATCCCACGCAGGGCAAGTTCCCGCAGGTCCTACGGGCGTAAGATAATAAGTCGAAGAAGGCATACTAGGGGTTACACTTACAGGGTTTCCTGTTGCCACAATCGTTCCATTCACCCCTCCTGTTCGCCAAGTATAAGTATAAGCAGGGTTTGGATTGTTTACACTTAGGCTCACACTTGCCCCATTACAAACGGCAGGAATCGTAGCAATTTGCTGAATATCCAAAGGGGTAACAAGAATAACAACGTCGTGCGTTTCTGTACAAGTATTCCCATTGCCATCAGTAGCGGTGTTTGTAGCAGTGTAAGTTACACTCGTGTAGGGGTAAACCAACAATTCCTCGCCTAACACAGTAGGGGCATTGGTGGCAGTCCATTGAAAATTTGTACTAATTATTGTCGGTGTCGCAATAATATACACTTCTGAACCTGCACAAACACGAATCGTATCAGGTTGGCTGAGCGTAAAGCTGGCATCGCAAACCTGCGAAAAGCCCTGTTGCGCGAGCATTACAGCCCAAAAAAAGAGAATAAAGCGCGTTACATTGTTCATAAAGAAAATAGTTAAAATCAGTAATTAAGGATAAAGAGGCAAAATACTTGATTACCAAGTAGAAAATACACGCTTGGTTAGGGAAATACGGAGTTGGGTTAGGGAAAAAATAAAAGTCACATCCAAAATAAGGATCAGGACTGGAATATTCTGTGTTTTTGTTAGCTTGGTCATTGGGGATAGCCGAAATGACCAAGCTAACAAAAACATAACAGAAGCCATGAGATGTATCTCTTCTACGGCAATTTAAAATTATTATAAACCCTCACCTTCTCTTTCTCATAATATATTTCTACCTCAATAGGGCGAAAGAGCAGATTATCCATGCTAAGATTCTCGCTATCAAGGTTTTGTATGGTTATCTTTTTGCAGTTGGTAGGAACATCAAGCCAAAGATTTGCGCGCACCCAATTCCCAATGACATTAGAAGAGCCTTTTGCCGTAAAAATTTCCTCTTTTAACAACTGCCCTTTTTCATCTAATAAATTTACCTGAAAAGCAGGAAGATAATGCGAATGAATATCCACTTTTACCCAAAAAGAAAGCTCCATTTTTTGTGAATTTTCGTTTTCTGCTTGATAGGGCAGTTCGTACAAAATTTCTTTCCGTTGCTCGCTACGTTTAACAAATTTCTCTGCTGAATCCTCTGCCCACCAATCATCGCCAAAAGATTGAATATGAACATTTTGAGATGGTTTAGATAAATGAAAATGCTCATTTACTACGACAGGTGAATTTTTATATTTACTAACAGCTTCTACTACTTGCTTTTGGGTTGCTAATAAGTTCGCAATGTCTAAACGATATACCCGAAATGCCTCTTTTTCAAAAAGAAAAGTAGCATGTTCGGCATAAAAACGTTCCATTCCACCTTGACTTCCTACTTTTGAGATGAGCAATAGCAAAGGCTTTTGATTAGGCAAATCTTTGATAACCTGTTTGTTAATCACAGGGTCAGCGACCCATTGAATAGAACGAATACTTGTACTTAAAGGCGCACGGGCAGAATAATTATCTAGCAAAGGTAAGCCTGTTTTTCTTGCTATGGCATAACCGCAAATTTGCGCTTCCCATGTATTATCAATTAAGAGAAATTTTTCCGAGCCATTATGAAAAAAAGGCAGAGCTAAAATTGCTTGAAAATCAGTGGCTTGTAATCCCTGCTTTTGCAAATCAGGTCGAATGTCCTCTTTCCAAACATAAAAAACTTCTGATATTTTAGCATTTCTTAGGTTCAAATAAGTTTGCTGGGCATTAAAAAAACTTTCCATTCCCCAAAATGCAAGCGCAATTGCTAGGAGAAAATAATAGCCCAATTTGGGAAACTTTGCGGAATATATAGAAAGGTAACGCGAAAATTTATACAAAAAATAAGCTGCAAAAACAGAATGAACATAATAAAACACCCATGCCAATCTTCCTAAAGAACGAAAATTTCGCAATGCCCCCAAATAATCCCCCATAAATTTAGGAAAACCAAAAGACAATAACAGCATACAAAATGCAACCCACATTATCGTTGACAAGTGATTTGGTAAGGCTGGTTTCCAATAACGGCGAAATTGGCGAAAACGCAATAATTTTAACACAAAATACAAGGCAATCAAACCTGCAACAAGACCAATGTAGGCAAAACCTTCCGCATTTCTGGGTTTGATGTGTAAATGTTCGGCTAGGAAATTGGCTCCCTGCCCCAAGCTCGGCAAAAAGACCGATTGAGGATAAGATACATACTCAAAAAAGCCATAGGGATAAGTTACCACATCATTCGCATCTTGTAAACTGCTTTGAAACCAAATTTGGAAAACAAGCATTGGGAAAAGTGTGGCTAAGGCAAGGGATAAATAAATTTGAAAATAGCTTTTTTTCTTGTGTTGTAAAAAATGAATGAGGATAAAAAAGGAAACAAAGAAAAATGCAAGTAAGAAATAATAGAGATGAATGAAGGTCATTATACTCAAAAAAACACAAAACAAAATGCTATAAATCAAGGATTTATGATTGTCCATGATTTTTAATAGCAAATACCAAATGACAGGAATAAAGAAGAG
>JBJXHA010000431.1:0-4267 GCA_046160275.1 Bacteroidia bacterium
TCGAAAAAAATTAGTGTTATTGAGTAATTCTTCGATTGCACTCAAAGACTTGGTAATTATAATAGGTTTAGTAAGGTTTACAACAAAAACAGAAACATAAGCACCGTCGGCGGTTGCATAAATAAGGTCTTTGACCTCAACAAAAATTAATGCTTGCTCAACAGGTAGTGCTATTCGGTCAGGAGTTGGGTTGTTTTTTAGATATTGTACCGTATCAATTTTTTGAAGACTAATAGCATTTTGCTTTTTTGCAGAAGCGACTGCCTGAATGAGTTCATCTTTATCTATGGGCTTCAATAAATAATCTAATGCATTGAATTTAAACGCTTTTACCGCAAATTGGTCATAAGCAGTCGTGAAAATAACGCTAAAATTGGTCGTTTTACATTGCCTTAAAAGGTCAAAACCGTTGAGTTGTGGCATTTCTATATCCAAAAACAATAGGTCAGGAGCTGCCAATTGTATTGCTTCCAATGCTTTGGGAGATTGATTGAAAATACCTTTTATTTGTATTTCGGGGCAATGTTTTTCTAACAAAACACGTAACGCATCTGAACTAAATGGTTCATCATCAATAATATATGCGGTCATAATTTAAGAATATTGCTACTGATTACAGATAATTATTTTTCTTTATAGAGGTGGATTTTGTATCCCTTTATTCTAAACTTAACTCAACTCTTGTACCACTTGCTTCTCCATTTTTACCGTATAAATCAGTGATAAAAACCTTATTTTGAGTGTTATAGAGTTGGTTAATCAAATCAATTCGAGCAGCAGTCACTTGTAACCCATGCGATTTTTGAATAGTCGCAGATTTACTTTTTAATTCAGCTGCTTTTGCTCGACCTACGCCGTTATCTTCAATTGTGATACATAAAATATTCATTTTGTGGAAAATACTTATTTTTAATTTGCCTTCTTTTTCTCGATGCATCAAACCATGCCAAATCGCATTTTCAACATAAGGTTGAATCAATAACGGCGGCACTTCAATATGTTCCAAGGCAACGTCTTCATTAATCTCAATTGAATAAATAAAACGATTATTGAAGCGCATCACTTCCATGTCAATGTATAAACGAAGGGCTTCTATTTCCTTATCTAAGGGGACATTTTCACTCCGTGAGTTATCTAAAATCAATCGGATTAGCCTTGAAAACTTGGTTAAATAGGCTGAGGCTTCGTCAGGTTGATTGACTAAAATAAAACGATTAATTGAACTTAAACAATTGAATACAAAATGTGGATTCATTTGCGCACGAAGTGCACTCATTTCTACTTTTGCCAATCGCTCATTGAATTCGGCTTTAAGCTGTTCTTCTTTTCTAATTTGAGCAATACGATAACGATATGCAGCATAAAGCATGGTTATCAATAAACTAATAACAAGTATTTTAAACCATATTTTTTGCCAAAAAGGTGCTGCTATGAAAATTGGCAAACGAAAACTTACTTCTTGAAAAATACCCTCTCTACCCGTTTTGATTTCTAAAATATAATTCCCTGGCGGAACATTTGTATAAGAAATACTATGTCTTTTCCCACAATAAATCCAATCTTTATCAAAACCACTAAGGCGATAAGCGTATTCATTTTTTTCCGTAAGGTTAAAATCAGTGTAACTATCCAGCATTTTCCTTATCGTTCCAAAATAATTTTTTTTATTATCTTTGCAGCAGAGATGAGTAATCAAGAAAAAATAGAAGAATTAGAGTCAAAATTAGCTTTAAAAGATGAACTTTTGACAAATGCATTAACCGAGCTTGCTCAGTTAAAAGCCCTTTTATTGGATTTAGCACTCAAAAAGACAAGTAAAAATAGTCATTTACCCCCATCCGTAGATTTAACTCGCAAAAATCAAAGCCTTCGCGGAAAGAGCGATAAACCAGTTGGCGGACAAAAAGGGCATAAAGGTACTACTCTTAAAATGAGTGCTACTCCTGACGAAGTACACCAACTTTACCCTTCGTTTTGCAACCGATGTGGTCAAGACTTGAAAGACTTTTCTTTCGAGCTATTAAGCAAACGTCAAGTGACAGATATTCCTCCTATTGTACCCTTTATTACAGAGTATCAATGCCTTAAAACAACCTGTACTTGCGGAAAAGTGCTATGTGGTGATTTTCCAGAAGGCGTAAATGCACCTACTCAATATGGTACGAATGTTCAAAGTTTAGTAGTCTATCAGAGTTATTACCAATTTATGCCTTTTGAAAGATTACAAGATTTTTTCAAAAAAGTATGTAATTTGACCATTGGCAAAGGGACAATTGAAAACATAATCCGTCGTACAGCAGCCAAAGCCACCCCTGTTTATGAAACGATAAAAGAATACGTTCAAAATTCGGTTTATGTTGGTGCAGATGAAACAAGTTTCAAATGTAACGGTACTAAACAATGGTTTTGGGTTTGGCAAAATACCCGATTAACTTACCTTGTTGCAGCAGACACGCGTTCAAAGGCAGTCATCGAAGAAGAATTTCCTGATGGATTGCCCGATTCCATTGTCGGTTCTGACCGATTAGCAGCCCAACTTTCTACGACTTCCAAAGGAAAGCAAATTTGTTTAGCCCATTTACTCCGAGATTGTAACTATTTGATAGAAAGTGAGAAAAATGATTGGACAAGCCAATTCAAAACACTCCTTCAAGATGCAATTATTCTCAAACAATTAGCATCAAGTTATTCAAAGAAACATGAAAAAGCAGTCGATATCGAACAAAAAGCAAATAAATTACTTGAAAATGATTGCCTCGACACCCTTTTAAAAGAACCTGAAAAATACAAAAAAACAATTACCTTTTTCAAAGGAATGAGTCAATGCCGAGAGGCTTTATTTACCTTTCTTTATTATAAAGACGTTCCTTTCCACAATAATGGGTCGGAGAGTGCTTTTCGTATGGTCAAAGTTAAAGCTAAAATCTCTGGCCAGTTCAAATCTTTGCAAAACGAATTTGCGATTCTACGTTCTGTTATTGATACTGCTATCAAAAATGGACAATCAGTTTTTAATGCTATTAAGACCTTAGTTCAATTTTTCCCATATTCTAATGTTGCTGGATAGTTACCATGAAACACATCATTACAAAGATGGTATTGCGGATAATAAAACCTATCGATTTGATGAAGATGGAGTACATATCACAGAATTAATTGTTCATAATGAGCAACTGAATAGGGTTCAATATTATGAAACTTTCTATCTTAGTGGTAGAGTGGAAAAACATATTGATGTAGTATTTGTTGACAATATCCCTTATCTTATGGAAAAGGTATATACTGATGAGGACAAGCATGAAATTATATTGAGCCGTAGCTATATTGATCCATACTATACAGGTAAAGGAGAGTATGTTCCTAATGAATTGAAACAAGTACACAAAATTAAGAAGAAAAAATGCTGGTTCAGCAAGTTACAACGAGAGTAGCTTGTAATACAACCGCCGCTACACTAAAACCTGTAGCGGCTTTGTTCTTTCAAAGCCTTGACAATTACGTATAATCATCTTAACTTACCGTCGAAAAAGGAAGCAAGGCTTTTGGGAAAAAGGGAGTTTTTAGCTGCTTCGCTTGTTCAGAGAACAACAGACAGAAAGGTTTCAGGTTGCAAACCTGAACCAGCGCGTTAGGTTTTTTTGTGGGTGTTTATGGAATAGGTGGCGCGAGCGAGGGAAAATACGGGTTTAAAGTGTCACAAGTGAAAAATTTTGCATACACAAAAGAAACACCTGTTTTTGATATGACTTGGTTTAAATAAAATCGTTTTATGGATAAATTATTGAAAATAAAAAAGCAGTATATTGATTTGCTTCAGCAACATACTAGTTGGGGAAAAAACATAGAAACAGTAGACGATTCTCTTGATATCTTTGAAAAAGAAAACTCTGATTTGAGTGCAATAAGATATAATCGAACACAAATTTTAGTAAATACAAATGAAATAGTATCACCTATTCATCTTGACACTGTTATTGAATTACCTAAAGCAGAATTATTTATTGATGATGCAAATTTTGTAATTTATACAACGAAAGGTATATATTGTTGTATAGAATCAACTCTCAACATTATAGAGTATAAAAATATTGCTAAGATTGATTATGATTATTCATTAACTAAGTTTTTTCGTAGCAACCCAAAGGGTTTTGAAATATTTGATTTTAGATTGATTTTTTCAAATGGGGCTTATATGGAGATTTTACTTGAATATGGAGTTTCTTGGCGACCCATAGTCCGTTTTTTATCAGTAGTAAATGACTATTTA
>JBJXHA010000432.1:0-3151 GCA_046160275.1 Bacteroidia bacterium
TAGTTCCATTTGCTTGCTTGGTTATAGAAGTTGATGTTATTCAAATGAAATACCACTTGTCCTAACGCTTCAATATTATCCATACGGTAGTTGTAAACAACTTTGGAATTTGTATAGAAATTTTGCCACACAGGATTAGAAGATCCAACGCTCACTAAAAGTCCTTGTCCTGCAACCCAGCCTCTAGAAACTTGTCCACGAAGAGAAATCACATGTCCTAATGCTTTCTGTACATTTAAACCAATGGTCATACCTGGGAACATTTCGGAAGAGAAGGGTACCTTATCCCCTTTACTTCTATGGATACCAAAGTCCAAAAGGTTTGTTCTAACGTCCCCCAATACATGAGCAGAACCTACAAAAATACCAATAGACGGATTACTAAGAGGTTTCGCCGGAAACAAGGCTCTTCCTTTTTTATAATCGTCTTGTTGTTGCTGTTTTTTCTTAGGAACAGCTGGTTCTTCCTGTGCTAGAAGCTCTGGTGTAAGCGCAACTCCTAGTAAGGAAAGTAACAAAAGATGTTTAATTTTTTTCATGTCTAAAAATAAAATAAAGAATACGATGTGATCTGGGTGTAATATCACGGTACAAAGATAATAAGAAAAAACTAATTTCTTGCTAATTTATCCGCAAAAAAATACGTTTTTTTTTAGAAAAAGATTTTGTCATGACTGAATACAAAAACTATTATCGATACTATGAAATATTCTGTATTTGAATATTTTAATTATTACCCCTTAATAAACATAAAATTCGTAGTTTCTAAAAATACACTTTATTGTCCGAGTTTGATGAAAAATATGCTATTTTAATGTAAAAACATAGAAAAGAGCATAGTTTTGAAATAATCTTTTAATACTTAACTTTGTTTATTATTACAAGTTTTTACCTCATTATAGATGTAAGAAACTTTATTACTTTTGCGATATAAATATAATTTTTTTTAGAAAATTTCCGATAAAAGTAGTGTATTTTGCGAAAAATATACAACAACACTTCTTCTCAACCTTACAAAATAGCATGTAAGAAATCGGTAATTTATCAAAATTCTAATACACTAGATCTAATTACTGAGTTAGATTAGGGAAGGTAAGAGGCTAGACTAATCTTGCCATAAGGCAAGATGAAATGAAACTTTAAGAACTCGATGACTTTTCAATAATAATGAAATTTTTTATTTCCTTACTACAAATTTTATACCAACTAAAACAATTATTACAAGTTACGTAATAAAAAAATGGTAGGTATTACTACCTACCATTTTTTTTATTTTAGAAATCCTGCGATTAATATACACATTCAAAATCCAAACGGCGATTCAAGTAGCTAAAAGGCACATCTTTCGGTTGCTTTTTAGAGGAAGCCATGTTGCCACCTACTTTAATACCTGTACCACTATAATCTTCGATAAAACGACCTCTGTCAATACTCAATTGTCCTGTCAAGAAGTTAATGGCAGCTTGCACACGCGCTTTTGAAATTTTATCTCCTGATTTCCCTTCATTGTGTGCGATAATTTTCACTCTTACATTTGGATTATCTGTCATGTATTTACCAATGTAATACATAGCTGGATAGAAATCTTGTTTGATATTAGAGCGATCTGCATCAAAGTGAACAGAAGGCAAATTACAAGGTTGTATTGTTGTTGATGACGGTGGGGGATTAGTATTCCCTTGTACTGGATCAATTGGAGTAGGAGTAGTGGGCACATAAACTACCTCTTGTTTCTTATTCTCCACATCTTCAATTCTTTTATTCATGCCATCTAATTTTTCTTTGATGTCTTTCATACAATCATCACAATTGAAAGTAGGCATTTTAATTGCACGACCTGTTGCATCAACATAAGCACCTGCGGGAGAATTAGGTTCTGTATCCAAACAATCTGGCACTTGGTCATTGTCGCTATCCAACATTTTCCCGTTATTATCCACAGGACAATCTTTCAAAGAAAAAGGTTGGCGGTCTTGTGAATCAGGATAACCATCATCATCGCTATCTAATGGGCGACCAGATACATCAACTTTTGTTCCTTCTGGCGTTTCTGGGTCTTTGTCAAACATATCAGGCACGCTATCACCATCGCTATCTTCAGAAAGATTTTTCATGATTTTGCGTGTATCCGCGATATTTCCATACATTTCAGCCAAAGGATTTTGCCACCACATTGACTCCTCGCCTGGGCCTAAACGTAAGTTAAACACTAACGCAGTAAAATGGTAAGCATCGAAATCGCGTGTCATTGCTGTTGTACCATAGTAGATAGGTTGTTGTGTTTGAACGCCTGTTGGCGCAACTGCTGCTCCTGCTCCAAACGGTGTAGCACCATGCTCTTGCCATCTTTGTCCGTCTAACAAGTCATCATTTGTCCAAGCAATACGGTGCTCAACTCCAATATCCATACGGCGAGAAATGCGGAATAGTACCCCAGCACTTGCATTGACGAATGGATTGAAGATATAAGTTCTTCCACCGAGTTTATATTGTTGCTCATCTGTATGCGTTTCTGCACGAGATTCGTAATGTTTTTTGCCCAAGTTACCAAACAAACCACTTACCCCTCTCATCGAGTCCAAAGCACTCCAAACTGGGTTTTTTTGTTTACCAAAATTGAAGATATTGGTTTTTGTACTAACAGGCAATGGCTTAATATTTTCAAAAGAATAAGTATTATCCTTGATATATTGTCTATAATCCAAGTCTCCTTGTCCACCTGCAGGGAAATTACCACGCGTTTTAAGTTCCTCGCCAAAGTTCAACTTCAAAGCATCAACATAAGTGTTGTAACCCATAAAGCCCGCACCTGCAGTAGCATAAAAGCCCCCTTTGTTTTGCTCTTTGTAAAAATTTACGTTGTTTAAGTTAATTACTCCTTGAATTGAGGCATCCATCCAATTCATACGATAATTGTAGTAAATTGGGCGTGCAATCAAACCACTTGCTAAAGTGTTTACACCTGTTCCATTAATCGGAATACTTGTGAAGCGAGTTGTTCTAGGGGTAGTATAAAACAAGTTCCATGGGTTAGTACCTACTCCGCTTTCAAGTTCTTGATAAGGTAATCTAGATCCGCCATTAGGCCCGTGATTTACGTACCCGCGAGAAAACTGGTAGTTTTGTCCAGTTGTTACTCCTGTAGTAAATT
>JBJXHA010000433.1:0-3320 GCA_046160275.1 Bacteroidia bacterium
ACCTAGCAAGGTTTTTCCTGAACCTTGCTAGGTTTCTACCCTAACCACAAGGCTCCTGGTTAGCCCTAGTGAGGTTCAGGAAAAACCTCATTAGGTCGGGGAATGATAAAAAAACTTGTTTTGTAAACCTAGCAAAGTTTTTCCTGAACCTTGCTAGGTTTCTACACTAGCCACAAGGCTCTTGATTAGTCCTAGTGAGATGCAGGAAAAACCTCACTAGGGCTATAAAATAATAAAGCATTTATATAAATTCAAGCATACTATTTAGGAGATTCCTAAATAGCACACTTGATAGATTTACTTACTTTTCTAACAATTAAAACACTCCTGCTAAATATAAAACACCTACAACTGCTGCTACAAAAGAAATTAATAGCCCTAATCCCCCACAAGCAAGGGCAGCAATTGCCCATCCTTTCCCCTTCTCTCCTGTTTTTTTAATTTTAATTAAGCCCATAACACCTAAAATAATTGCTTCAATTCCAGCTAAAATTCCTAATACTGGAACAAGCAGAGAAGCAACTAAGGAAACAATCCCCAAAATACCCCCAACTAAAGCTAAGATATTCATTTTTTCTCCATCTTTAGCTCCTGTAATTCGTTGCCATAAAGTAGGTTTAGGAGAGGTAGGTTGCCCGCTTACTACAGGCACATTTGTAATATTTGTATTAGGTACTGAAATTTGTTGCGTTGTATTTTTAACAGCAACGGTATTAGTTTCAGTAGAAACACCCGCAAATAACATGATATTTGCTAAGGTAAAGAAAAGTACAAGAATAACTTTGTTCATAAATGAGTAATTTAATGAGTATTAAAAATAAAAAAACAACTAACTTTACTTAAATTTATCCACCGCGCAAGCAAACTGCGATTTCATTTTAGCTGTTTTGTTGGATTTGAGCTTTTTATTTTGCAAAACCGTTTCAGCTAAATCAATTCGATAACCTGTAATTGTGTTTTCCGCTAATAGTTTGAGTTGCTCTTTGGTAAAAGAATAGTAAGCAGAAGTAGTGAAAGCAATCGTACTTAGTGATTTCTTTTTTTGCAAAGCACTGTTATTAGTTGCTTCTAAGGCAATATTTCCTCCATTAGATAAGCTTAAATAAGCTTTTGCCCCTTTCACTATTTTTAAATCATCTTTGATTTCGCCCTTTACCTCAGTGTTATCTGTAGTAGTATAGCGAGTAATAAAAAAAGAAGCGCGCAAGCTATCGTTGTCTGTACCTGCAATAAAATATACGATAAGATTTTTATCAGAGAAAAATCCTGAATTATCTAACTCGCCACCGTAATAAATTTGCGTAACCTGCGTAAGGTCATCTTTCCCTTGAAAAAATGGTTTACAATCTTGGGCATAAACCGATTGAAAAAACAAACCTGTGAAGAAGGTGATAGAAAATAAAATTGTTTTGAACCTCATAATTTGAATAAAATAAGTAATGAATGATATATAAAATAAAAGGATTTCGTGATAAAATAAGGAATGGTTTATCTTTCATTGGGGCTACCAAACCCGTCGGCTTGGACAGCCCCGAGTACTCAATTACTCAAATGAAAGGTATTTTTGACAGCTTCGTAATTTTTCCAATCAAGGGTAGGGTGAGCAGCGCGACCATTCCCGTTTACAACCACCACCTTAACATACATGGTAGAACTTGGAGATACAGTTTGGTAATCACTATCGTAGCGTTGTACTTGTAAAGAACCTATGCTAAAATTATAGCCATAAAAAGTAGAGTAACTCCCCGCAGCATAAATTTCGACAGGCAATGGAAAGTAGTAAGTTTGATTCCATGAATAATAAGCCTGTACCATACCATAATTAATAATGCTTTGAGTAATAGCAGGCATGGAAATGTCTGCAACATAACGGTCACCTACGCTTCCGCTAGTGCCTTGATGATACCATTGGCTAGGGTTAAGTACAAAGTTGTAACCTGTTACATTAGCATTTTGTCCATTCTGCCCGTTTTGCCCTGGTATCCCCTGTGCCCCTTGTGCGCCAGTATCGCCTTTGTCTCCTTTAGGTCCCTGTGGACCAATAGGACCTTCTTTGGCGCAGCCTCCTAAGAAAAAAAGAGGAATAAGTGTGAGGAAAAAGAATACAATTTTTTTCATCTGAATAATTGAATAAGTGTGAGAAAATAAAGTAGGACTGTGAGATTGTGCCTACCAAAGTCTTACTGTAACAAATGCGTTGCGGGTAAGTGTGGTAAGCAAGTTTTTTTATTAAAAATGGAAAAAAATTATTTGTGTATGTTTTATGGCATTGCAGCCCATTATTTTGATACAAAGGTAGATGGGCAACTTCTTGCAAAAAAGGGTAATATTTGAGTGAAAGTAGAACGAAAAAAGAGGGGTATAAAAAAAGAAATATGGCGAAATTATTGTTTTTATTGTGTTATATGCTTTTTTGAAAGCATATTTTTTAAGCAAAAGTGGAAAAAAAAGCCTTTTGTATGAGATAGAAAAAAGTTATATTTGTCAGCTAAATCCCCTGATTTTTTATTTTGTAAGTAGTATGGCAAAGAAAAATGATTCTTATAAGGTGCTTGAATATTATCGCGCATTAAGCAAGGAAGAGCAAAAAGCACTGTACAATGAAATAACACAAAGCCATGAAGAGAAGAGTGAGTTTGTAAAAGTGTTGTTAGCGATTGATGAATATTGTAATAGGCAGAGAGATATATCGATTAATGATTTGTTAAGTAAAAAAGGACTAGCAAAAAACATGGAAAAGTATAAAAATATGCTTTGCAATGACATTGAGGCTTTTATGGTGAGAAATGAACAAAATAATAGTAATTTACTAAAAGATGTTTACTTATATCGTGCGCTTGCAAAGCGAGGTTTGAGCAAATATGGTAAAAATGATATACAAAATATGCCTTTTGACGACATCGAATTGGCAAAAGAAAATTATATGGTAGCTTTTTCGCTTGCTGAAGCGAAAAAGGAGATAAATTTAGATAAGCGAGATTTTCAACCTACTCAAGACTTGTTTCATTATGCCAATTTGAATTTTATTTGCCAGTATTTGCGCTTAGCTTGCAAGCGAATATATAGTAAGATGGAAGAAGAACAACGCCAATCCTTAATAATGCTTCCTTTTGAGGCGATGTTAGCATTTATTGAGCAGCATACCATGTTGAAAGAGAATGTATTGGTCAACATTTACCTCGTCGTTTATCAGTTAAGTATGGGTTGCAAAAAAACGATGAAAAAACGATAGTAAAAAAGTATAAAAAAAAGTAGTATATTTGAGGTCAAAATTAGAGATAAAAATGGGAAGAAGACGACAGTTAAAACTAAGCGAAAAA
>JBJXHA010000434.1:0-7287 GCA_046160275.1 Bacteroidia bacterium
ATTATAACAAATGTATAAGAAATGTCGATGCCATTTCAACCCAACTGAGATAGCGTATAAACCCAAACTTGCGTCATTTTCGGGCGTTTCTTCCTTGCAATTTCTCTCTCGTAAGGTTTCCAATACCTCTTGAAAAGCCAATTCGATTGCAGGCTTATTGAGAGAAGATGCTTTAGGAGCGGAAGGAAACCAGCCCCAAACTGCTTTTTTCTTTGATTTTGCCATATAATATGGTGCGTTATAGTTAGTAATAATAAAGAAAATCAAGAATACCTCAAATATTACGAAATTAAGAAAAATACTAACTGCTCTTAAAAAGCTAGAACATTAATTCATGCTCGGCACAAAATCCCCTTCAACCTTCACAAATGCGTCATTTTCCCATTTTTCTACCAAAATATCATTGATTTTTTTGTCTGCTGTTACGAAATTTACGCCGATAATATAATAGGCTTTATTTTGAACGAAAAATTGGGCGGTATAATGTTGGTTTTTGATTTGTGCTAAGGCTGCCGAAGCGGTGGAGTTTATCTTAAATTCGAAGAGATAAACGGCTTTTTTTGCGACACATACCGTATCTAATCGCCCTTGTGCATTTTGTAATTCTGAAAAAACGGCAAGCCCTGTGCTATACATTAATACGTGCATTATCGTGTGGAAATAGCCTTCGGTGTGCTTTGTGATGTCGTAGCCTGTGGAAGAAATGACGGGCGCGAAAATTTGAAAGGCTTCTTTTAACTGTTCTCGTTCTAAACACATTTTTAGTTTATGAGAAATTGTATATTCCATATATGCCCAATCTTTATCCACATATTCCGCCAAAAGATAAGAAGCAAATGCATCTCTCACTTCTTGGTTCGGAAAACCCAACAAAAAAGAATTGTCATCAATTACTTCTTTTATGGTCAAATAACCCGCCTGAAAAAGCAAAGAAAGGCTATAAAATTGCTTTAAATTTGCGTTTTGCAACAAATTTCCACTTGCTTCAAAATGTTCCAAGTCCTCCATCGTAATTTGCTCTTTCCTTGCTCCTCTCACCAAAACGGTTGGCGTTCCTGTATTAAACCAATAATTGCGAAAGGATAAACTTTGGAAAAAATTGACAATTGAAAAAGGGTTGTACACCTTATTTTCCTCAATTCCGTCCCAAGAATAGCCGTTATAATGTTGTTTAATTCGCGCTAAAATTTCTTCTGTGGATACTTTATGTTCTGCTGCTGCTGCTTCAATAAATTCTCCATAATATTTTCGTAATTCCTTTTCTGTATAACCAAATAAAGTTGTAAATCTCTTATCCAAAGTCAAGTCATTGAGCATATTGAGGTCGGACAAAATGCTTACCTGCCCAATTTTTGTTACCCCTGTGATATAGGCTTTATGAATATAATCGCCTGCGCCTTTCATTACCCCATAAAACTTCTTCAATGTGCGGATATTTTCCTCCATTTTTTGCTGCTCTTCCTCTATTCCCACAAAATCCGTTACCGCCATTTCGTATTCATCTATCAAAATCACAATTGGAGTTCTTTCTCCCAAATATTCTATAATCCTTTTGAAAAAATTACGAGCTGTTACTTCTTCTATGTGTAGCCCTAGTTTCTGCACGATAGGTCGTAAATAAGCTACCAAGCCCTCTTCTAAGGAGCAGGCATTGTACTCAATTTGCGTAAAGTCTATGCGTAAAACGGGGTGTTTTATTTTTTCCCAATCCACTTTATCATAAATCCAGGTTTCTTCAAAACGCTCTTTTCTGCCTTCATAAATAGAGGCTAATACATTCAAAAATAAGGACTTACCAAATCTGCGTGGGCGTACAATAAAATGATACCCCCAAATCTCCATCATTTCGTATATTTTTTCTGTTTTATCCACATAAATTAATCCTCCTTCATAAAAAGGAATAAAAGATTGTATGCCAATTGCGAGTTTTTTGCCTGCCATGCGCTTGATATTTTTTACAAAAATAGGGAAAAATAGTGAAAAGTGAAAGGGGCTGTCTAAAAAGGCTAATTCACAAAAAACATCATTCACAATAATTGCTTTTTTATTATGTTCTACGTAAAAAGTTCGCAACTCTTCGAAGAGTTGCGAACTTTTTAGACAGCCTCTTTTGAACGAAAAAGAGTTAGGCTCTTATATTGCAACTTCCTCCCAATTCACCTCCGCAACCAATGCCTTCACACCTACATTTTGCAGGGCATTTTCTAAGCCTTTTTCTTTTACAGAGGCTAGGTTTTCAATGATTTGCGTCAAAGTATCTTGGTTTTTCCAGCCTTGTTGCTGTGCTTGTGAATAAGGAACGGTGGAAAAGGAAACCAATTCGTATTGAGATTTATAGGAAGAAAAACGCTTTTCTAGCTCTAATTCTAGGCTTTTGCGCAACTGAAATTCCAACATTCCCGATTTTGCCATGTCTGCATAATTTTCTGCTGCCATTTGTGAAATCGCATCTGAATTTGCCTTGCGATTGAGTTGATATTGTTCAAAAACTTTTTCCCAATCAGGAAAATATTGGTCAATACACTTGCTTAACTCAATGCAATCCTCAAAAGAAGCATTTACCCCTTGCCCATAAAAAGGAACAACCGCATGACAAGCATCGCCCACCAATGCCATTTTCTCGCCTACTCGCCAAGGGTAACATTTTACAATGTTTAGGGGGGAAGTAGGATTACTAAAATAATCCGTCATTAGACTTGGCATCAAGGGCAAAACATCAGGAAAATAGGTTTCAAAAAAGGGCTGCACTTTTTCGGGCGTATTCAAAGAGGCAATACTTTTTTCTCCCGAAACAGGCATGAACAAGGTGCAAGTAAACGAACCATCTAAATTAGGCAAGGCAATCATCATAAAATCGCCGTTATCGCGCCCCCAAATGTGTAGCCAATTGGGATCCATGAGAAATTCGCCTTTGCCATCAGCAGGAATACATAACTCCTTATAATTCACAGGAAAAGCGTCTTGCGTATGCTGAAATTCAGGATTTCGCGTCATTGCCTTTCTTATCGCCGAATTTGCGCCATCACAAGCAACTACTCTTTCAAAAGCAACTTGATGTGTGGTTTGCGTTTCTGTATTTAAAAAAGTAAGTGTGTTTGCATCAAAATCAATGTCTTCGCATTGCTCTTTGAAGAAGATTTTTGCGCCCGCTTTTTCCGCAGCATCCATTAACATTTCATTCAACCTTCCCCTCGAAACAGAAAATAAACCATTTTCTTCGTTTACGCTATATCGCATCGAAACGGGTCCACTTCCCAACGGATGATTCATTCTACCTTGCATTTTGGTTGCAATTGCTTGAATGTCAGCATTTAACCCTGCTTCGGCTAAGGCAGTCATTCCCCTTACCGAGACAGCCAAATTGATTGAGCGACCCGCTTCTACCGATTCTTTTCTACGGTCGGGTCGGCGTTCAAAAATTTGAACATCCCAACCTTTTTTTGCCAATAATATTCCTAATAATGAGCCTGATAAGCCCGCGCCAATGATGTGTATAGATGTCATTTTTAAATGAAAAGTGAATAATTTAGATGTTATTGGAATCAGACACAAAGACAATACCGTAAACGATTTCTTAAACATTCTAAGAACAAGCCCTAGCCTTAGAATGTTTATTTTATAGGAAGTAATTTTTGTGAATCCTAACGAAAATGGCGTTCTTTGTGTCCATCAATTATCACAAAACATGAAAAATATTTTTCGAGAAGGCGCGATTTCCCCTGCTTTTATCGCGGATAGCATTAGCAAGCACAGCCAAAAACTTGGGATTGGGGGACATAGTATTTTTTTGGGGCAAATAAGGCAAGATAAAATTGCAGAAAGCGAGGTGGAAAGCATTGAATATTCAGCGCATACAGAAATGGCAAATGAACTTGCACACCAAATTCGAGAGGAGACTTTTGCCAAATACAATTTGACTTGTATGCACATTTATCATAGTTTGGGTGAGGTAAAAGCGGGTGAAATTTGCTTGTTTGTTTTCACTTCTTCGCCTCATCGCCACGATTGTCAAACTGCTTGTAATGAGTTAGTTGAGCGAATTAAAAAGGAGTTGCCGATTTGGGGAAAAGAAATTTTAAGCAATGCTTCGCATCAATGGAAGGTGAATCAGTAGTCCCGATTTTTCATAACCACAAAGTCGAGGAAGTCCTAGCACAAAGTAACACAAAAGAAAGCCCTAACATTTTGCTTTGTGTCCCTTTGTGAAAAAACTTTGTGTAACTTTGTGGTGAGCAAGCAAATGCCAAATTACGTATTTATTTTTATGGTCAATATCACACATAAATCGCCGACTTTACGTATTGCCCTTGCGCAAGCGGTAGTACAAGTTTCGAAAATAGAAACGATTCAAGCAATAGAAGAAAAAAAAGTGCCGAAAGGTGATGTGTTTGAAGCTGCGAAAGTTGCGGGCTTATTTGCAGCCAAGCGCACCAGCGACATGATTCCTGATTGCCACCCACTTCCCATCGAATATACGGCTATTTCCTACGAAATCAAGGACTTAGCGATTTGTATTTATGTCGAAATTCATACCATTTATAAAACAGGGGTAGAAGTTGAGGCAATGCACGCGGCTTCTGTCGTGGCTTTGACGCTGTATGATATGCTCAAGCCTATTGACAAAGGCATTGAAATTCAAAACATTAAGCTACTAGAAAAAAAGGGAGGCAAAAGCGATTTCAAGGATAGTTTTTCAGTGAAACCATCGGCGGCGGTCATTGTTTGCTCGGATAGCATTTCGGCAGGCAAAAAAACGGACAAATCGGGCAAGGCAATTCTCGCAAAACTAGAAACATATACCCTTCCAATTGAAGAATATGCCATTATTCCCGATGAAAAAATCTTGATTCAACAAAAGGTACAAAGCTTAGTAAATCAAGGTGTTAGGTTGATTATTTTTACAGGTGGAACAGGTTTATCGCCAAGAGATACAACCCCCGAAGCCATTTTGCCTTTGTTAGAAAGAGAAATACCGGGTGTTGCGGAAGCGATTCGCGCTTATGGACAAGAAAGAACGCCTTACGCTATGCTATCTCGCAGCGTTGCAGGAATTATTGGCAATAGTTTAATTTTGGCACTTCCCGGCTCTACAAAAGGCGCGAGTGAGTCTATGGACGCAATTTTCCCTGCAATTTTGCACATTTTTCGGATAATGGAGGGAGGAAGGCATGGGACGTAGGGTTTGTTTTTTTGGGCAAATACAGAGTATTGGTAAAAAGCCTAAAAAACGTTGCAATTCCCCTCAAAAATCCGCAATTTTGCGCCCGTAAAATACATTTATCATGAAATTTGGAGTCATTACTTTTCCCGGCAGCAATTGCGACCAAGATTTGGTGTATGCGATGCGCCACAATTTAGGGCAGGAAGTGGTCAATCTTTGGCACAAAGACACAGACTTGCAAGGCTGTGATTTTATTTTCCTTCCCGGCGGTTTTTCTTATGGCGATTATTTACGCTCTGGAGCGATTGCTCGTTTTTCCCCAGTGATGAATGAGGTCGTGCGTCATGCAGAAAGAGGAGGCTATGTAATGGGGATTTGTAATGGTTTTCAAATCTTGACAGAATCGGGTTTGTTGCCAGGAGCTTTGCTTCACAATGAATCTACCCGCTTTATTTGCCAAAATGTGTATTTATTACCGCAAACGCAAAACACCTTGTTAACAAACGGATTAGAAAATCGCTCATATCAAGTTCCGATTGCACATGGAGAAGGAAATTATTATTGTGATGCCGATACTTTGCAGGAATTGAAGGACAATGACCAAATTTTGTTCCGTTATTGTGATGCAAATGGCAAGGTTACGGTAGCGGCAAATCCTAATGGTAGCCTTGAAAATATTGCAGGTATTACCAATAAAGGCAGAAATGTATTTGGTATGATGCCTCACCCTGAACGCGCAGCCGATGCTTTTCTTGGAAATTTAGACGGTAAAAAAATGTTAGAAACATTGCTGAAATAAACCAGAAAAAAATGTTTTTTTTCCTACATCTCCCGTCAAAAGAAAGATTTTGGCGCGAGGTGTATTTTTTTGTATGTAAGATATTTTAATTTAATTATCGTAAATTTATTTAAAATAACAATATGATAATCAAATCTAACATTGCGTTTTATTAAAGAAAAACAAAATCATTTTCCATAAATAGCTAACAAACAATATTTTACTTCTAATATAGAGATACATTTATTTCACTTCTCTTAAAAATCTTACGAACCTACTCTTTTTTATTACAAAGAAAGATTGTCGCCACAATAGTCAAGCAATGTATCTATTTCTCTTCGTACCTTTGTCATATCAATATAAAAGAAAGAATCAACGACTTCACGGGTATTTAATTTTTATTTTCATCTGTATCAAATCTTCGAACCAATGAAACATCTTTTTGTAATTATCTTAGGGGTAGTGTGCTATTTTCATGGCAACGCGCAATCACTTTTGGCAGACAGGTTTACGACAACTTATACGCCGATTTCCGCCACAAACCAAGCCGCAGAACGTTTCTGTACTGCTTTGCATCAGGTTGTGATGGATTTGCCTACCAATTTTCAGGAAACGAAAGGAGAAGTCCTTGTAAATAATAGCTTGCAAAAAGCATGGAAAAGTGACATTCATGTAGGAAATTTTACAAGCGAGGAAATTGCCGAAACCGAAAACGGGATTTCTTGGAATGGCACAGCCGCTAAAAAAGTTGCCTATAACGCAGCGAATGAAGCTTTTTCCCAAATTAACACTTATGTCAGAGGTTGTAAGAGCATAATGGCACTAGAACCTGACGAAAATGCCCAAATGAGCAAAACAAGAGGTACAGGCGAAGTTACTGCAACTAACACTTGGACAATTGTAGAACCGCTTGAGCATCCCTTAGTAGGAACACAAATTGTGACGAGTATCCAGCCAGAAGGAAACACATGGCAGGTAAAAGTTTCAATCAAAAAAATAAAAGAGTAATTGTTCTTTCATCCTTGTTAAGTTTTTAATGTGTAATTAGATTGGAAAGTTTTGAAAGTCTGAATGTGATATTCAGGCTTTTATTTTTTGACCTTAAATAAAAAGTTCGGAAATCTTCTACGAGTTCCGAACTTTTTATCTATACTTAAGTAATTGATAATTAATAATGAAGAATGTATAATGATTAAAAATTCTGATTATCAAGTATTTATGATAAGTATGGGTTGCAAAAAAACGATGAAAAAACGATAGTAAAAAAGTATAAAAAAAAGTAGTATATTTGAGGTCAAAATTAGAGATAAAAATGGGAAGACGACGACAGTTAAAACTAAGCGAAAAA
>JBJXHA010000435.1:0-5170 GCA_046160275.1 Bacteroidia bacterium
GTCAGCATCCAACCCAAACTATATGTGGAGGTCGTTTTACTAACTCCTCCTTTATGATTAAAAAATACAATTTTTATAGCCATTTCCTTAAAGTATTAGTTACAAGTTACAAAGATAACCACAAGTGTTTCATTTTGCAAGGCTTTTTAAAAGCGATGCATAATGAAATCGGGTAAATATTCCATTACTTTGCCCAAAATCCACCAGCGCGGTGTAATGTAAGCAACCGCTTTTTTCTTTTCAATGGCGCGCAGAATGTAATAAGCGGCTCTTTCGGCTGTGGCAACCCAAAACATTTGCTTAGGGTCATTTTGCTCTGTCATTGGCGTTTCTACAAAACCTGGGCGAATGTCGCTAATCGTAATCTTCTTTTTATAATGTTCGCTATAATGGCGTAAGCCTTGCAAATAGGCAGAAAGGTAAGACTTGGTAGCGGAGTAAATAATGGAGCTGCGATGCGCTCGGTGCATAGCAACCGAAGAAATACCGACAATATGCCCGTATCCTTTTCCTTTAAAATATTCAAGCGACCAATGTGCAAGGGCTGTCGTTCCCATGATGTTCACCTGAATCATGGCTTCAGCCTCTTCCCATTTTATGCCCATTAAACCTAAGGCTGAATTTAAAATAATAATATCAACACCTTGCATTTTTTGGACTAAGGAAGCTAATTGACCTACACTTTCCTCGACATTTGCAATATCCATCGTTTCAATAAAAGAGGGATTAGGCAAAGAAAGTTGTAGTTTTTCTAATAACTCCGTACGGCGAGCTGTCAGCCCTAAAGTATAACCCGCCCTCGACATTTCGAGTGCCAAAGCTCGCCCAATACCGCTACTTGCACCTATAATAATTGCTTTTTTCATCTCTACACCGTGATAATATGAAAAGGCAAAACTAAGGATTTTATTGGTTTTTGCTTCTTATTTTTCTTGTTTTTTCAATTTAACTTAGTGTGAACTCTTATAAATGACTAACTGTTGGGTATTGTTACAGGAGTTACATATACCCAAAAATGATGTAGGGTGAGAGGTTCTCCATTTATGCGAGTATGCTCCGATATATACTTGTCTGCTTGTCCTTGTAATTCTTCAGATGTATCCCACGTTTACTTTTTCAAACCAATATTGGAAATCGTGCTGTTTTATATAGGCAATCATCCCATTTGGGTTAATCATTCTATTTCTATTATCAACCCCATGATTTCCTTCTTTGAAACGTTCGATTCCCCCTCCTTGCCCATAAACGTATTGATGTGGTGTACTTCCTTCATATTTGGGTATAGGTAACACTTTTGCTTCTATTGTAAAAACTAGGTTACTGCCAATGTAAACCCCTATATCCATCACACTTTGCCCTTTTTGTGCATTCTCACAAGCAAAATAATAAGTTGATTTACATAGGGTTGTCATAAACACACACAAAGATAGAGAATGTTGATTTTCATTCTTTTTCTTTTCTAATATTTCTACATATTCATCTGGTTGAGTAAATTTTGACAAGCTATTTTCGATAAACAGAATAAGATTTTGCAAAGATCCTCCTTTAGCTTTTCGGGTTGCTTTAGGTTTATTTTGTACTGATTTTCAAACGCTTAAAGATAGAGTTTTATTCATCTTGGAAAATATGGGAAATTTATTTAATATAGATTGTTCAAACCTTAAATCTTCTTAATTTATTTGTAATGGGTACTTAGTGAATAGCGGATAGGTGATAATTAATAGGTGATAGATAAAAATATAGTCCTTCTTATCACTTATCCCCTATCCCTTATCAATTATTCTTTGAGCTTAATTATTCTCCATAAAGCCTTTACAGGCGCAAGTTAGGCGTTCACGAGCAATCGTGGGCGTTTTTTTGTTTTGAGAATGTGGGGAAAAGAGCGTTAAAAATGTGTAAAAAATTGCCATTTATTTATTAACTTTGTAAAAAATCATCGGATTATGGGTTACGCACTACCAAATAAGGTTATTCTTTTCAAGAATATTTAGAAATCGAACAGAAGGGACAGCATAAATATGAGTATTTCTATGGCGAAATTATCGCAATGGCAGGAAGTACAATGACACGTAATCGAATTTGTGGCAATACGCAAAGAGGGCGGACATAAGTAAGGTAGTTACAGAAGGCACTTTTATTTATAATCTATGGAACGCAAAAAAACATCTACTCCTACCGAGCCAACAAGTTTGTGGCGAAAGGTTTCCAAAATTCGGCAAGCGTTTATATATGCTATGCCGATTCGCTTGTTTGTGTTGCAGTTGCAGCAAAATCCGCTTTTGGTGGGTTTGTGGCTATTTGTCTGTTTGCTTTTGACGGGTAACATTGGCAAGTCAATGGGGGTACATTATATTTTTTTGGAGCCTGAATATTTGGGCAAAGTGGGCTTTGCTAGTTATTTTTTAATTGGCGCGGCTTTGGGCGGCTTCACTTTTGCGTATATGGTGAGTTCCTACTTGAGCATGAGTTATCGTTTTCATTTTTTAGCAACCCAGAAATACCCTTTTTTCGTTTTTTCCTTAAATAATGTCCTGCTTCCTTGCACCTTTTTAGGCTTATACATCGGCTTATTTCTCAAAATGCGTATTCAAGAGGAACATTCCGTTTTACCCGATGCTGATTATCAAGTAGGAAGAAGTATTTTGGCTTTGTTATTGGGTGCGACTTTCTTGTTTTTTTCCTTAGCGGGAATAGTCTTTGCTTCTACAAGAAATATTTTTCAAAACTATGGTGATGAGTTGGAAAAATGGGTGGAAAAACAAAGAAATCTAAAACGTGCATTTTTTGCCATCAACATTCTGCGTCAAAAAAAACACTCTCCTTATCGCACAGATTCTTTTTTAAGCCTTCATTTTCGTTTTATCAACCTCAAAACCTATAAACCTATACCCATTGTAAAAGTATTAGCTGCCATGCATGGCTATCAAGGGCGTTTGTTGTTATTGCAGGCATTAATGGTGCTTTCGCTCTTGATGTTCAGCTACTTTGATGACATTGCTTATTTTCAACTTCCCGCAGGCGTAAGTAGTTTGATGGCACTCACTTTTATTGTTGTCATTTCAGGGGCGCTTACCTTTTGGGTACGAAGATTGGGTTTTTGGGCGATTATCCTATTTATCATAGGGATTCAAATTTACCCGCATTTGCGTTTTTTGCGCGAAGAAAACCAAGCATTTGGCTTAAACTATGATGTTCAAAGTACGCCCTACAACCTCACCCAAATCAAAAACCATGTAAGCCTTGCTGATTCGATTGCTGATTATCAACAAACCCTAAGTGTGTTAGAAAAATGGAAGCAAAATTGGCAGGAAAAGTATGGAAAAGATAAATTACCTACGGCAATTTTTGTTTGTGCTTCGGGTGGGGGCTCTCGCGCAGCCTTATTGACTATGCTTACCTTGCAACATTTAGACAGCCTGACCCAAGGTAAAAGCACGCAATCCATCCGCCTAATGACGGGCGCGTCAGGAGGGGTTTTGGGTTTGGCTTATTTTAGGGAAGCGATTTTGCACCAACAAAAAAGACCCATTACTGCGCCTTATTATCCCATAAATTTAGGCAAAGATTTATTAAATCGTACTTTTTTTCGCACTTTTGCCGACCCCTTTTTGCCCAATTTGAAAGTAAAAGTAGGGCAACATAAATATGACAAAGAGCGTGGTTACGCATTCGACCAACAAGCCATACAAAATATGCCTGAATTAAAAGGAAAAAAATTGGGGGATTATGCCGCACAAGAACTTGCCGCACAAATTCCACAACTCATCATCAATCCTTCTATTATTCATCAAGCAAAACCTCTGTATATTTCTTCATTGGGCGTTTCTTATATGACTCAACCGCTTCATATCGCCTCAAATTATCAGGCTGATTATCAAGGAATTGAATTTAGGCGATTTTTTGCCAAGCATCAACCTGATAGTCTTTCTTTTCTTACGGCTTTGCGCATGAATGCTACTTTCCCTTATATCTTCCCGATTGTTTATCTACCCTCTTCGCCTAAAATGTATGTAATGGATGCGGGTATTTTGGAAAATTTTGGCATCACAACTTCGGTAAAATATGTGCGCATTTTTCAAGATTGGTTGAAAAAAAATACCGCACAACAAATTTTTGTTACCATTCGTGATACAGAAAAAGAAACCCCTATCTTGCCCGAAGAACAGCAAAAAAGTGTGTTAAATGATTGGATTTCGCCCATTGGAGGCGGTTTTGGGAGCTTAATGGAGCGTGATGAGTATTTGTGCGATGAGATGCTTTACTCGCTTCAAAAAAATATGGGGGCGCAAATGCAAGTAATTTCTATTCAATATCCGATTCATAGCCTTGAAAATCCCGCCTCCTTGAATATCCACCTTACAACTGCCGAAAAGCAAAAAGTACGCAGTGTATTGGCTCTCCCCAATAACAAATCGGCATTTTTGCGGTTTGCAAAAATGATGAAATGATTCTTTACAAAAAAATATGCAAAACTGTGTAACAATTTTTTACATTAAAAAGCAACCTTTTTTTAGCTTACTTCGTTTTCCCTAAACAATACGCCACTTTATGCACAAAAAAGTGTGTAACCGAGCGTATAAAAAAAGTTATTCTTACGCAAAATCCCCCTTATTTTTATGGGAAATTTGCGAAATGGCATTTCAAGAAAAACATTCGTTGCAAAATTGTGTTTTATCCTATAATTTTGTCGGCAGTTTTTCCTGCTTAGTTCACAATCAACTTATTACACCACCATTTTTAAATGCTTAATGTTATGCGTACTATTATGAATTTGATGAAACTATCTGCGCTTGTTCTTTTTGCTGGCATATTTGTCGGTTGCGAGCGCCCTATTGTTACACCTGAACTCCCTCAAACTGATACAAAGGTAGAAAACAAAATTATCGCTGAGGAAGTTGGTACGGTGAGAGACGAAGCAAATAACGCCAATCAGAACAAAAGAAGAGGCGGAGGCAAAGAATCGTACAATAATGGACCTGTTGTTATCATAGTTATTGAAGATACACATTTCAAGCAAGCTGGTAATTAATCGGCTTTTATTGGATGGTAGTCCTTCAAATGTAATGCTAACTAAAACCTGTAGCGGCTGCTTTAGCTGCCGCAAAAGCGCAAAAACGAAGTTTTTGCAAGTTATCGGGCAGCTAAAGCAGCCCGTACAGCATTACATTTA